>DAIREI010000008.1:0-14273 GCA_036795675.1 Bacteroidales bacterium | reverse complement strand
ATGGGTTTCATCGGGATTATATACAGCTATTTAGTCAATAAAAAGGCCACCTCTTGAATGAGGCAGCCTTTCCGTCACGTAAACACTAAATATGAGCAATCGGGAATTCGATTACTCTATGTCGCCTGTTTCACTATTCAACTCAATGACCACCGATGTGGACTTTTCGTTATTAAATATATACTCCATCTCTTTCTGTTTCTCTATGGGAGTATCGAAGCTATCCCAATGAACCACAATGGAAAACGACTCTACATCTTCATCCTGCAACGATCTTAAATCAAACGAAACCATTCCCCAAAGGGCATAGCTGGCATTGTCTTCATTGGCGTTATGCCTGAATTCGAGGTGAATCTTGCCATCGTCATATACTTCTTCGGCAGGGACCAGGTTGATATAGTGAATTTTATTTCCGCCCGGATAGGTAAATTCCACATTTAGGTAGTCACTGCCTATCCACATATTTTTCACGTTAATTTTGTTGTAACCGATGCTATCCTGAGTTTCGGGCGTTACCTCGAAAATCCCTTTAGTAAGGATGGTATAAACGTCATTCAGTTTTACATCATGATCGTAATATTCATCTTCTCCCTTATCAGACAGGATGGTATAATCGGCCAAGATGCGTTGGCCGTCTTTAGGTATATAGTTAGGGAAATTAGATGCAACAGTCCACATCTTTGTACCGTCATCCAAATTAAAAAAGAACGCAGAACGTCCGCTCTGATTCTCTACTGTGGCAATATCTATCCAATGTTTATCCAACGAATAACCGTCGTCGTCATTACATGCCGTAAATAATGTGATGCTTAAAATGGTCAATACCAATAAATAACCTTTAACTTTCATAATTTGATTTTTAATTAATAGCAATCTAACATTTTTCATTGCCCGGTTGTTTTAAATAGATGAAATAACAGCAGAAAACGTTGCATAATAAAGATTAAAAAAGCCGAACGGAGATTACGAAGACGATTAATGGAATTATTTGTATCTTTGCCGCTATGAGATTCACATTCATCATACTTACATCATTATTAATCAATCAGGTAATTATGGCGCAAGACGATTTAACAAAAGCAGAAAAACACGTACTCCTCAACAAAGGAACCGAATTGCCTTTTACTGGCAAATATACCGACTACAAAGCCAAAGGCACCTTCGTATGCCGCCAATGCGGTACGCCGCTCTACCGTTCGAGCGATAAGTTCGACTCGGGTTGCGGCTGGCCCAGCTTCGACGATGAGATACCGGGAACCGTAAAACGCATCCCTGACCGCGACGGCCGCCGTACCGAAATACTCTGCAATACCTGCGGAGCACATCTTGGCCATGTATTCATGAACGAAGGCTTTACCCCGAAAGAAACCCGCCATTGCGTCAACTCCGTCTCCATCAAATTTGTCCCCGATAAAGACGAGAAGATAGAAACCGCTATTTTTGCCGGCGGATGCTTCTGGGGTGTTGAGTATTACATGAAACAGCTACCCGGTGTGCTAAGCGTAGAATCGGGCTACATCGGCGGGGCCAAAGACGATCCCTCATACGAAGAGGTATGCCGTAAAGATACCGGCCATGCCGAAGCCGTGCGCATTGAGTACAACCCCGATAAGGTTTCGTACGAAGAGTTGGCCAAGCGCTTCTTCGAAATACATGACCCCACACAACTGAACCGTCAAGGCCCGGATATGGGCGAGCAGTACCGCTCGGAGATCTTTTATATGAACGAAGAGCAAAAAGCAATTGCCGAAAAACTCATCGCCCAACTGAAAGGGAAAGGCTACGATGTGGTAACCCAGCTTACGCCCGCCACGCATTTCTGGCCTGCCGAGGACTATCATCAGAACTACTACCAGCGAAAAGGCACCCTGCCCTATTGCCACGGTTACACCAAACGGTTTTGAACAGTTATCAGTTATCAGTAAACAATAAACAGTTATGATAAAAAGAAATTGCCTGTTACTCTTAATTATAGCGCTATTAACCGCTTGTGTATCCAACAAGAGCACCTTACTTATCGACAGCGAGTATGACGATAAGCGCAACGAGACCAATTATCAGGTCTTCCCCTATGGCTCGGTTATTATCCCGGGTGAGTGGTACAGAACCAATTACAACAATACAAGCCGTCAACAATTCTTCGATAACTCTGATGGCATAACCATTGCCATCGCTTTCAGCCCATGCGACAAGTATGAGTTTAATGAAGACGGAGAAAAGAAAAGCTTTGATTTCGTCACTGCTTACTACGAATGGGATGCAGGGCATTTGGTATCCGGTCGTCAGATGAATCAGGAATTGATTGAATCGAACGAAGCGGACAACTACATCATTTGGCGGCTTTTCGGGCAATACAATGATACTCCGGTGGATAATTACTACCTGTTCGGCGAGTACGACGGCTTTGCCAAAAACTTCTGCATCATGGCGACAGACAAATGGAGCAGAGGAGATAAAATAGCTTTCCTTAAAACGATGTATTTGGGAAAGAAATAATCTATATGAAAAAAACAAATAATAAGAACTTGACTTCATTTGCGGCACATCTGGACAACCAGTACGGAGAACTCGTCACGGAAAGCAAAAAGAAGTATGAACAAGAATTTGAAGCTTTCAAATTGGGCGTCATGCGTCAGGAATTAAGGAAAGAAAAAGGATTGACTCAAGAAGAACTAGCTGAAAAATGCAAGACAATAAAAAATTCTGAATAATTTTCGTTATATTTGTAGGCAAACAACAAGAAGTAGTAGTGAGAATCAAAATCATTATACTAATCCTTACCATTCAGGGGTGCTTATCGCTTTATGGGCAGATAAGCAACGATACCTTATACATATACAACAACCTGCTCGAACACGACAGTAGCCTTACCTTAGACGACCATAAGGTCATTATCGAAAAAGCAATCGCCTACAGCAAAGCGCACCGCCTCATTTACGAAGAGCTTTACTTTAGGTCGAAAGAAATCAATTACAACTATTCCATAGCTAATTATTCAAGTTTGTCGGAACTTACCCACAGCCTGCTGAGCGATGTGGAAGCCAATATGACCAAGGCAAACAAAACCAGCGAAAAGTGGATAAGGCTCCATATCGATGCGCTCTACAACGAAGGTATTTCTTATGTGTTTGAGGGAGACTATATCAAAGGGACTGAAGCATTTCACAAGATATCAATCCTATATTCCGAAAACAGCTACGGCTTGGGCAAGGCAAACAATGGGCTCGGCATTGTCTCGGCCAACAAAAATGCTTGGGAGCGGAGCTATGATTTTTTCTCTAAAGCCCTGGAACTCTTCCAATCGCTGGGTGAACAAGAATATATTTTCATTGTCTATTCCAACATCGGCTTGCTGTATTTGTCGCAAAACAAATACCAAGAGTCACTCTCCAACTTTCTCAAAGCGCACCAGATTGTACTGGAGATGGAAGCCTCAGGCGAAAAACAAATTAATGCCAACTACTATATTGCAATGGCTTATTCGGGCATGGGCAATTACGCCATGGCCAACAATTTCTTTACCGAGGCGATAAAGATCGCCAAAGCGAAGCGGTATATCAGGATGCTTTGCTTTGCACAATATAATTATGCCCGCAACCTATTCAATGAAGGAAACTACAGCAAGGCCGAGCAAGAGACAATCATATCTTTGCAATATTTTACCGAAAACAAATTTTCTTCGATGGAGGCTGAGGTGTTGGCTCTTTTGGCCAATATTTATGAGAAAAAAAGCAACTATAGGCTGGCTCTCGACTATCAAAAGCAATATACTGACAAACTGAATAAATTCCTCAAAACCGAGAAGGAGGAAAACATGAAAAAACTGGAGAGCAGCATTGAGAACTATAAGTTGCAGAACAAGATAATTGATCTCGAGTTGAACAAAGCCAAACTGTCGTACCGCAACCTGTTGATTACCGTCCTCATCGCCGTTGCTTCGGTGTTGTTTATCGGGCTGCTCATTCTCTCGCGCAAGTTCTTTATCCAGCGAAAAACGAGCGACACCGCCATACAGCATATCGAAGAGCTCAACCAAGGGAACAAGGAGCGCGTGAAGTCAATAGAGGAGCGTATGAACAAGGAGCTGAATGTAAAGAACAAAGAACTGCTTTCCAACTCCCTGCTATTCCTTCGGCTGAGCAGTGTTTCTTCCACTATTATGGAAAAGATAGGGATGCTAAAGAAAAGCGTATCCAAACCCAAGGACAAGATTATGCTCTATGAAGTGGAAAGCCTTATTTCCGAACTGGCTCTGGATAAAAACTGTGGCGAATTTGAGCTGTACTTCCAGCAGATAGACAGCGATTTCTTCAATAGGCTGTCCGAACGCTTCCCTTTGCTGTCGCCGTCGGAAAAACGCATGTGTGTGTTCTTCAGCCTCGACTTGAAGAACAAGGAGATAGCCACATTGATGCAGAAGTCGCACCAATCTGTCAGCATGGCTAAAATAAGGATAAAAAGGAAATTGAACGTCGAGTCGAACGAGGAATTGGTAAGCCTGCTCAATTCATTATAGTATTATCTTTATAGTCTCTTCACCCTTGCGGTATACAGCTTTCAGAATGTAAACCCCTTTAGCCAATAAAGACACGTCCATGCCTCCCGAATTGTATGGGGAATTGATTAGCTTTCGTCCACTTATATCGAATATCGACACTTCTACTATTTCGCTATCACATATTAAAAAGAGTTGCTGATTGGGAGTACGATAATAGCGAAGGTTTTGTCTATGTTGTATATCGTCAAATCCTGAAACAAGTACCACTTTAGTATGGGCAATCAATCCCTCATCATTTTCATAGACGGTCTTCACCCCGAAGTAGCTATTTTTCATGCTATCTTCATACGGGATGGTATAGGAGAGTTCTTCAATGTCTTCCGCTATTAGCCGGTCGTTCTCATAGAGGTTATATCCGATAATATCCGCTTGGTATTCTGGCATAGACCATTGTAGAGCAACTTCGGTCTGGGCGACATTCAATCGTGCCTTCAATCCATTCACATATTTATTTTGCGATTCCTCCAATAGCTTCATGGCAGCAGGAGCATTGACGACTCCTGAGTTCCGATTGATACTCAAGTCGTTCTGATTTACTTTGGTAGACGATTTCTGTAGTACCTCAAGCAACTGATAAGCATTTATATCGGGATAATAGGAAACGATAAGCGATGCCAAAGAAGTAACAACGGGTGCTGCCATTGATGTACCTGCCATCATATCATAATACTTTCCCGCAAAGGCAGGCTTGCCGCTTAGAGTTTGATTGGTGCAAAATGTGGTGCTGAGTATTTGGCTGTTAGTATCGACTTTCCCATTCTCGTCTACATAGTAGCCGCCTGGAGCGGCAATGTCCACCCATTGCCCGTAATTAGAAAAGTCCGATTTCTTTAGGTCGGAGTTTACCGAGGCAACAGAAATCACTCCATTATACTGAGCTGGATAGAAATCTATATTCTGCGCGTTATTCCCTGCAGCGGCAATCAAGATGATTCCTTCTTGGACGAAAGACTCGAATATATCTTTCTCTATCTGGCTCCAAATCGAACTGCCGAACGACATATTGACCACCTTGGCCCCATTTTCGACGGCCCATATCACGCCGCCTACCGTGCGCTCCAAAGCCAATGACGAGTTCTCGGCCGTCTTCACCCCCATTAGGGTAACGCCCGAAGCCAGCGAGGCAACGCCGAGCTCATTCTCTGTCAAAGCTCCAACGACCCCAGCGCAATGCGTACCATGCGACCAGCCGTAAGGATCTTGGGAAGACTGCCGAGGAGGGGCTGCACTCCCTTCTATCCCCCAATTGAGGTCAAACAGGTTGTCGTACTCAAAATGCAAGTCTTCGTGTCCTTCCCAAACGGCATTGTCTACAATCGCCACCTTAATATCGGGGCTGCCATAATACTTGCCGTACACATCATCAAACCCTATCACATCCCAAAACCAGCTGGTTTGCACGCCGTCTACCACTCCCCAAAAGAAGTCGTTGGGGGCGTCCGCATCCCTCTCTGCGTTGCTGTTTTGGATAAGATAGCCGTTAATCGGATCATTATCTTTTACCACGGGCACGGTATGCAGCGGCACCCGCTCTACCAATTCTATTCTGCTGTCGGCCTTTAGATCCTCCATCAACTGGTCGATGAGGCGAATGCTATCGAACTCTATACGGTACACGTCATCCAGATATTCGCAGTCGGCCAAACGCATACTTTGGGCGTATTCCTTTATCGCGTAACGCTGCACCATGGTGGAGTCCTTCTGCGGCAAGAGGTCGTGCACACGGCAGGCCTTTCCATCGGAACGGATTTGGTTCGCGCTGTTTTTCAGCTTGATGTACAGCACTCCTTCTTGGTACAATCCCTCGCCTGTGCCGAAAACACAGACGAGGTTCAGCAATAATATCAAACTTATCAATACTGATTTGTATTTCATAATCTATTCATTTATTAATATCGAAGAATCTTTTTTGCGGTGACAGCTCCGTCGATATTTACTTTTACAATATAAAAACCAGGCAGCAGCATCTCTGTCGGGATGTTTAAGCTATGATTGCCCGAAGGATAATCCCGCTGGGCCAAACCATAAACATTGCGCCCGTTCATGTCGTACACATCAACCACTACACAGGCCGATTGGGACAGGTATAATGCCAGCGTGCAATGCTCACGACAGGGATTGGGCATTATATCTATCTTATTTCCGCTCCTATCTATGCCACCGATACTGCTCAATGCCAACACGGCAGGGACATACGTAGCCTGAAGGATTTCCTTAGTCACATTGTCCTGAAGAAAAACAATGGCCGATACGTTATCGAGCGTGTGGAATATCTTGGGGTTCTGCATATCGAATGTATATTCGAATGAAAGCCGCCTCTCGCCCGACTCGGTGAACGTGAGAGTCTCTCCGTAGGGCGTGGGGACAGACTTGCGGAACACATTGTAAAACATGGTCTCGCCATTCGACTGGGGGGCGTGATAGATAGAATCTTCGAGGAAGGCGATTTGCAACACTGCTTCGTCGTAAACACCCGTATTGGTTACGTCTACATCTATGTGATAATGATTTTTATCGCGACGCATGGTAGCCTCAAGCGAGAATGGGGTCATATTGCCGAAATTATTCGCCACTATGCTCGGAAGCTTATCTTCCATATCGTTCCAGCTATCCATATACTTCACGCCATTGATATAGGCTTGCGGAGCCGAGTTGACACTATAATATACCGCTCTGTACAGGCTTTCATCGGTCACGGCTGGGTCGCCAGGAGAGGGAATCGGCACCTGACACTTCAATACGTAGAGATTTGTCTCCTCAGTATTGGCATTCAACGCCGTATAGGCCTTTTTCATATTCACATTGGCGCCAGCGCAAGGCCCGCAGGTAGAGCTGGAGAATACTTCCATGAGCGTCTTCCTTGGGTAATAGGTCTTGTTGGTCACCTCGAACAGAGCGGAAAGCACATCACTGCTTGTATTGGCTATCCCATTGAAATGCGAAAGCCACAGCTTTATCTCGTAAGCGTCCTCTTCCAAGCGGAAGGCTGGCACATCGAACGAGAAGGATTGCAGGTTCTCTATATTAACCCCTGTGATATCGTACGACACGACATCGCCGTCATTCAAGGTGTAATTTATCCGATAAGAAGTGACCGGTGTATGTGACATCACATATCCCTTCGCGCTAATTTCGACATCCGATCCGACTGTGATTATCTTTGGCGCGACTATATCGGACAGGCTCACTATCGGCACCGCCAAATCAACAACCAGAATATCGTCGAAATAGAGGCTGTACTTATACAATGAGTTTAGGATAAAAGCAATATGGATATTATCACCCTTATACTGCTCCAAGCTGAGTGCGTAGCTCTTCCCTGCGTAGCTTTCCTCCGATACGCTGAACAGCGTCTCGGCAAAGTCGTCTTTCTCCACACCGCCTGTCGACAGTTTAACCAGGTATGAATCCCTATCGGCGCTATCGCCCGAGCGCGCGAAATAGATAAGGTAGGGATAGACCGCATCAGCCAAATCAATACTCGGGGTAATCATCCAGCGGTCGGCCCTTACGGTGGGGTTGGTAAACCACGAGGTAGAGATAGCCCTTTTGTTCCCGTCCGAAATCTCTGTTACTTTCCAAGCTTTATCCATATAAGAAAACGTGGAGCTGGGCTGATTGTTATCGTTGTACAGTATCCACCCTTCGGGGATATCGCCTATTTTGCTCTGCACAGGCACACTCTCGAAATCCTCCTCAAAGATGACCTGCGAGAAGGCTGGAGAGAGGAAAAGCGAGAGAAACAGGCTTGATAATATGACTTTTATATAGTGCATATAAAATGATTTAGAGTTGAAACATCAATGCATTTGAGACATCTTTTGTTAAACTATCTTACTTTACTATTACCTTTTCTATTACAACCTCGCCCGATTCCAGCACTGCTTTCAGCAGGTAATTGCCTTTAGCATATCCTATAAGAGGCAGATTGACTGTATTGGATGCACCTGCATAGTACTGAGAACCGACTCTCTTCCCGAGCAGATCGAACAATTCTACCGACTTAACGGCATCATCCTTAGCATCAATAGTTATGTAATCGGTCGCAGGGTTAGGATAGACCGCCAAGCGAGAAGCGGCAACTTCTTCTATGGCCGTTCCAGCAGACTTTATCGACAATGCATCAATAAAGATGATAGAAGCGCCCAAGCCTCCGTATGAATGGAAAGCAAGATGACCGATATGGTCCTCTTCGGCTTTATATTCCGCCTTAAATTCGTGATAGTTTGTATTCCTGATCTCCAATTCGCCAAGCGATTCCAATAGTGAACTTGTATCGTAGTCGGACAGAAGTTGGATTTTCAATTTCGAAGCAGCCGTTGCGTAGGTCTCGACCCTGTACATAAAGGAAATATCATATTTTTTGCCTTCTTCGAATTGGAAACAGCAACTTACAATCCAATCATCAGGAGCGGTAAAGTATTCTATATCGAGGGCGTCAACGAGGAAGCCTTCGCCATTGTAGGAATAGGTTTGGGCGCCTATGTTATCGATTCCGATATCCCAAGTATAATATCCCATCCCTGTAACTAGATATTCATCTTCGAAACTGCTGATAGTAGTGTAGGTTTCGAAGTCGTCGGTGAATGGCAGGTCTTTCACCCGCTTGTTTTCGGTTACAATCATGGCTTCGTTATTCGCCAGTTCTTCTTCGCCCTCGTGCGAAATAGCAGCTTCTACCTTATATTTCCTGTAAGAAGACAAATCGGCAAGCGTAGAGAAAGTAAACTCCTTCTGCTCATTGGCTTCAAGTACATCGGCAAACGTCTCCGTCACCCATTCTCCGTTGTTGATGCGGTATCTTGCCGTTATCTCAGTGGTAGGAATCAACGAAGCATTGCGAACCAGAATTGAAATAGGCTCGGCATCGCTAAGGTTGCAATTGTAGGGCGCATAAACCTTGTCGAGGCTCAAATCAATGGGTCTTTCATATTCTGTGTCTACGAAATACAAGTCGTCGACAAAGAGCATCCATTCGTCTTTAACTTGAGTCACAGGGTCATCGCTATAAAACATAAGTCCTATATACCATATACCGCTATCGGGTATTTTGAACTCTGGACTGGAGAACAAATCATATTCGGCCTTCACGTCTGGCATAACCAGTGGACGGGTCGATTCCAGTGTAGATTCGTGAATTACTATATGGTCGTTCAGCAAATCGCTCCGGTCCGTTCCTGCTATCAAACGGAAGTTTAGCTTCTTCTTGTTGTCGCTACCAGCAGGGAATTTCCTGAAAGCATAGAAGAAGTCGAGACGATAATCCTTTTCTTCGTCCAGCATAAAGCAGGGTGTAGCAAGATATGCATCTTCTCCATTTACTGCGCCGCTGCCCGATGAGGGCGCATAAACAGAAGCTGTAAGATAAGCACTCCCGGTATTGGCCATAACTTCGTTGCTGCCTGTACCAAATGGAGCATTACCCGCGCGTGGACTAACATACCACTCGTTAAGGCCGCTTTCAAAACCTGTTTGGAAAGGAGGAGTTCTTGATTCCTGCTTCTGGAAAGTGGTTTCGTAGCCATCGTTCCGCTCATATTCGTCTTGTTCAAATTCGATAAACGCCCGAATGGCGACTGTCCCCGTCTTATATTCTGAAAATGGCAAGGCATTAGAGCAATGGAACTCCAGCGATCCTCCAGCATTGATAGTCTGAGTAATAGTTTCGCTATAAAGGTCGGAAAACGAAGTGGTCTCATGCCCGTGCTCATCATCCACTTTGCCTTGCGATTGATAGTAGACCTTAAAGTTGCCAGCAGGCTTTGAACCCAAGTTGTCTATTCTTATTGTAATCTTGGCATCTTCGAAGTCGCAGTTCGATTCGGAAAATCCGCTGACTCCCGATATGGCCAAATCATAGTCGAATGGCTTTATCTTAGGTCCAGTCACATTATCTATAGACAAAGCAATGCCTGTTGTTTCCATCCATTCATGCCTGAATGCAATATAGATGGTTTCGCCCACATAGTCTGAGAGCGATACACTACGCGTCTGGTTGGTGTATGTGCCGTTGAAAATGATTTCATCTATCTGAGTGAAATCATCCACATCATAGCCCGTGGTTGATATGTACACTCCGCCCTTATGAGGCCGCCCTTCGAATGAACCGACCCAATAGCTTAGCTCATCAGCCTCGTTTTCTACTATCAACTGCGGAGTCACCAGCCAATTGTCTGGGTACAGATCTGCAAAAAGCCAAATATGTGAAGTAGTCGCCAACGTCGGAATTCCAGACGCATCAGGCGCCCCGTCTATAGATATATTCCAAGCTCTTCCATCTCCGTCATGGTCGACATTTCTCCATCCATAAGGAGGGAAGTTTCCCTCCGCCTTATTAAAATTCTCATTCAGATACCTTGCCTCTTGAGCATTTGATATAAATGGGAGGCATATTAGCAATGCAATAATAATATTTTTCATGATAATCATTTTTTATAAATAAGTTTAATTGTATTAGATTCCTCATTATTGAAGATCTGGATGAAATAAATGCCCGGTTGTCGCGCAGACAAGTCTACTTCATATTTCCCTGCTGATGCAAATTCTTTGCTCATCAGTTGCATCCCTTTTACGTCATATATTTTCATTGAAGAAGCAGTGGATATCTCCAATGTGAACTTACCGTTGATTGTCGGATTGGGATAAGCGGCCAAGAGAGACGATATTTGCTCCATCTTCACATTGTCTATCGTGAAGGTGATTTCGGCCTCCTCTGATTTGCCGTTTTGATAGACTGCCACAACTCCGGCTTTATAATCGGCATTGGGCAAGCTTGTGAAGGTGTATTTTATATCCGTGACATCATCTTTTACCAAATTGCCATCCAAATACACCTCATACTTTTCCGGGTCGGAGAATCCTCCAGGCGACCAAGTCAATTCGGCATCGCTATCCGTCACTTTCACATTGAGGTAGGTCGGCTTCACCAAACCCTCCACCGAGAAAGTCTTGCTTGCCATATCCGATTCGCCTGAAATGAACACCGCCTTCAGCCCGGCTACGCGCTCACCGGCTTCCACATCCCTGAATACATAATATTCATCCCAGCGGTCAAATTCTTCTACCAGCATATCGTCTAAGTAAACCTTAAATCCAATCGGGTCGACCATATCGGCTATGGTCCAGTTGATTTCGATGATGTTCTCGATGCTGCTTGTTTCGCCGAGTACTGGCGCGGCAATCAATTCTACCATTAAGTCGGTATCGAAGGTCATATCATCATTCACAACAATATTGGGCATTATCAAATCATTATGATAGGGCAATGTAACCTTTAGCGAATAGGTTTCGGCTCTTCTTACATTAGAGAAAACAGCCTTGCCGTTTGCGTCGGGGGTGTCTGAAATGGTCGAATAGTTATCATTGAAGAGCTCTAACCAAGCTCCCTCGGGCGATGCGCCGTTGGTTTTCACGTTTACAGTGACAGTAACCGTCATGTTCTTTTCTATTCCTGTCGACAGAATCGGTTCAGAAATATCGTGGCCATACCAGTCTGTGCATACGGCATATTTGAATACGCCATATTCCACATCCGCCAGCGATTGGTCGACAAACAAAGTTCCGCTAACTGGCGTAGAGGTAAGCAATTCAAAATCTTCAAATTCTTGGTCGGATGTGCCTCGGTATACTCTGTAGCCGTTCATAGGAGCCGGGTCAGAAGCAGTCCAGGTAACCGTTGCTGTACCGTTGTCGTTCAGCACTGCTTCTACCGATAATACAGGATATACATTATAATGTAATACGAAAGGTTCGAGCGAGATATCTACATTGCCCACTTGGACAGCTTCGGTCAGCAATACCATTCCTTCCTTACTGAATGCTAGCGTATAGCTTGTAGAACCGTAAACCATAAATTCAAATGCTCCGCCAGCTGCGGTGGTCGTGCGCTCAATCTCTTCCGATGAGCGAGAAATGATTACTTCCACTCCCGCCAAAGCATCATCATTCAGGTTCTTTACCATACCTTCTACCTTGATTTTATTAGCACCTTCCAACTCCACATCCAATGAGATGTCTTCCACACTGCTCACGTCCAGCACTTTCACGTAATCAACATATCCTGCTGCTGTGATAGTCACTTCGTAAGCATTGAAAGGAAGTATGCCGAATTCATATTCTCCATCGGCATCAGTAAATAATTCGATATCCAAAGGTTTTTCGCCATTACCGGCAATCGAGGCAATCTTCACTGATGCATTCTCAATCGGCAATCCGGTTTCTTCGGCAGTAACTATACCCGAAATAGTTGCGATATCCGTTACTTTATTTACGACCAATGAAGGCACGCTCTTCATGAGAGCCTTATTGTTAGGAATTGCGGTGTAGTCTTCGGGGTCTTCAACCAATGTTAAATCATCCGTATTGCTTTTTACCCTGATTCCTCTGTTCTCTGTCGTTGTCTTGACGTAGGTGTCAATACTTGACACTCCATCAAGCGTTTTTGCTAATTGTACCAATAGCGGTTTGGTTGCGTCGTAATAAAATCCTTTTATAGGGATGGCCACTGTACTTATCGTGTTGTTAAATGTGATAGTGCCGTCGAAAACAACCTGCAGCTGGTCTTTATGCACAAAATCATCTGTGTTTTCAAATTCCAACTCATCCTTATAGCCTAAAGAAAGCTGATAGCTAAGCTCTTTTTCTTCCCTATTCGATGATTGATGGACAAATAGATAAATCTCATCGATATACATAGGCTCGCCACCCATCTCTTCCACGGAATAGGTCATCTGGCTCAACCCTGAAGCATCTGTTGCGCCATAGGTAAAATAAGCGCCAAACGGATAGTCGTTGCTGGAGTAGCTGCTGCCCGTTGTATTAGCTACGACTATATGGCTTTCCTCTCCTTTGTTTACAGTCCTTACCGCCGATGCGTTAGAGCTAGCAGTCTCTTTGTAATGCGATCTCAATGTGAATGTATATATTCCTGTTTGAAGGGCAGGGGTGGTCCATTCTGTTTCTGTTATATTATATTCGACAATGGGGGTAGAGCTTACACTTTCTACGCCGTAATAGCTTACGGAATAAGTTACCAGCGTTGGGTCTATGTAACCGTTGCTATTGCCTACTACTACAGGATCCCACGAAACTTTCACCTTTCCTCCTTCAGCGCTCTCGAGCTTTATATTCGCAGGTGCTTTCGGCTGGCTTTCCTCACCGATAAAGACTGATGAGGTAGTTCTAGTAATGTCATAGCAATAGCCATCGTCATTATAGGCGGTCAGGAAGAAGTAGTAGCTGGCTGGAGATGTTTCTATATCTACGGTAAGCTGCAACTCTGCTCCTATATCTGTGGTTGGGAATTCCTTAAATCCATAATTGTTCTCTTTGTTCACCGACGATGAATATTCTATCTTTATTCCTTTCAAGTTTGTCAGCGGATTGCCGGCCATGTCCACGCTGGGAGTCGTAACCGTTACTGTGGCTTTTTTTTCGCCCAGCGGAGCTACGGCTACAGTCGGCACAGCCATTTTGCCTGGCACAGTGCCCGGCGACACTTCTTCCACTCTAAAGTCGTCTACATAGATGATGTCCGCATCGGTAGCCGCATGCTTATATAATGTGAATGTTGCCTCTTGGTCTTCCTGTGCAATGAAATAATCGATATTAAACTCTTGAAAGTTGCCTCCTGCAGGTATATTAAGATAGGTATAGTTGGTGACTCCGTTTATTTTGTAGCGAAGGCGGTCTTGCGTAGCCTGCGTAGTCTTAGCTT
>DAIREI010000007.1:0-14854 GCA_036795675.1 Bacteroidales bacterium | reverse complement strand
ATTCAGCCTTTTGAAAGGCTTTCCATTCGTCATTTTCTAATTTGGATAGGATGACTTGCAATACATTTCCATTGTTGTCATAGATGTATTCGCCTTTTGATTCATACCTATCTCCCCAATTATTGGTGTTGGAATTCCATAAATGGGTGATTAAATAGGTTTGATTGCCGTTGTTGTCAAAAGTAAATTCATCTTTCCTGTAATATATCCAATCATCAATATCTTTATTCCACTTGTATTCAATTTTTAGGATTACTTTGTCATTGCTGTCGTAGGTGTACTCCAGTTTTTCCAAACCATTCCATGTATTCTGGCTAGAACTCCATGTATAAGTAGCTTCCATAGTAAGATTTCCTTTGCTGTCGTAAGCATAGTCGTTGGCCTTTCTCCAGACATCATTGACGGCATCCCATCCATATTTCACTTTGAATATCAATTTGCCATCGCTGTCATACTCATATTCATTTTTATATCTATCCCCAGGATTATAGTTTCCTATTTTAATTAAATAAGACCATTCTTCTTTAGCGATTTCATTCTTCTCATTGTAATCGATATACTCTTCTGCATACATTTCATCATCAAAAAAATGCTTAATGCTATCCAGCATCTGCGGATAATAAGGATTGCCATAGGGCTTGCCCGAATTCTTCATCAATGACCCCGGCTCGTGTCTTTTCAATTGCTCGTTTTCGTTTTCTATTGCCGACAGCGTAGTTGTAGCAATAATTGCTCCCATCAGGATAAGTAGTCTTCTTTTCATGGTGTAGTGTTGTGTATTGTCGCCCGCAAGCCCCAAACAAAGCGGTTATTATTTAAAATGGAAAAGCGTGGGACTTTAACTTTATTCGTCTTAGAGGCCTTCGACAGCCTTTGCACCAAATAAGTAAGCCCACGCCGATAAAGCGTGAGCGTCGACTACTTACTCTTGGTGCATTTGAAATGTCGAAGTTTCTAAGACCAGAATAAAAGCTAACGCTTTTTCTTTAATATGTTATGCTAATGTCAGTTTATCTGTTTCTTGTTGCATTGTTTATGGTGCAAAGATAAGAAAAAAATCGGAGAATCGACGTAGCCAATTATAAATGTTTGCGCAAAGCGTAAATGATGCGGCTCTATTCGCAAAGGCTTGCCCATGTTTACGGTACGCTTACACATACCGCATTCTGATCGGGAATATTCTTGCTCCTCATCGGTGATAGGGTTGCACGCCGTCGCTCACGGCAGAGCGAGGGTCTTGCTCAGGGCAGAGCGATTATGCCCGGGCCTATTAAGCGTTTTGAGAAGGCCTGTTTACAATGACCGGATTACCTTGCAGGGATTTCCGGCGGCGAGGCAACCCGCAGGGATGGATTTGGTTACTACGCTACCCGCTCCTATGGTAGTATTGTCACCTATCGTGACGCCGGGGAAGATGATGCTTCGGCCGCCTATCCATACATTGCGTCCCAAGGTAATGGGAGCCGTGATGCCTTGCCAGAAAGAGAAAGAGCCGTCGATGGAGTAGGCGAGGCGCTCGTTGGGGTCAACGGGGTGGCTTACGGCATAGATATGCGTGCCGGGGCCGATGCCCGAGTGGTCGCCGATGGTGATACGGTTGCAATCGAGAAAGACGCAATCCATATTAATCTCTACGTTATTGCCGAGGTAGATATTTTCGCCGTAGTCGACATGAAAGGGTTGCGCAATCCACGCGTTCTCGCCCTTGGCTCCCAATAGGCGGGTGAGTATATCGTCGAGCAATTCGCGGTCTTCCGTATCGGCATTATTATATTCTTTTGTCAGCTTCTTGGCCAAATGCCACCGGGCTATCAACTCGGCATCGCCTGCATTGTAGAGTTCGCCGGCCAACATCTTTTCTTTTTCGGTATGCATGATAGAATAAATTATCATTGCAAAAGTAGTAAAATTGTCCGCGAATTCAAAGAATCGGCGTAGCCAATTCCATTAATTAACACAGATTTTTTTAGGTTCCTTTATATAATAGAGCGGCAAAGAACTTCTACAATGCGCCATTTCATGCCCGAAATAGTGAAGATGGTATGGACTATTCCGTAATTTCGGCGGCTTAAAAATACGATTCAGACCGATTTGTGGTCGGAAGTCGATGCTTAATCCTTATCTTTGTAAATTATTCCGATAATGACAATCTGATAGGCAGGAGACATGTATAAGGCTTGCCAAAGGATAGATAACTGACTTTTTCACACTTTTGTGGAAAAATAAACCAAGAAATCTACGTTTATTATCCCAATAATGACTAATTTTGCAGCCGAATTAAAAAAATGAGAGTATAGTTATGCCTGAAAATTTTGGATATATCTCCCAAGTGATTGGTCCCGTAGTGGACGTTTCGTACGAAAAGACCAATCATATTCCTCAAATTTACGACGCGTTGAAAGTGACCCGCAGCAACGGTAAGTCGTTGGTATTGGAAGTGCAACAGCATATTGGCGAAAGCACGGTTCGCGCGGTGGCGATGGACTCAACCGACGGCCTTAGCCGGGGTATGAAAGTAGAAAATACCAATTCGCCCATCTCTATGCCGATAGGCAACCAGGTGAAAGGCCGGTTGATGAACGTGGTAGGTGAAATGATAGACGGGATGGCCGATGTGGATCATGCCGGCGCATTGCCCATCCATCGCGAACCGCCCAAGTTTGAAGACCTGTCCACTTCGTCTGAAATTCTCTTTACCGGTATTAAGGTGATCGACCTGATTGCTCCTTATCTTAAAGGGGGAAAGATTGGGCTGTTCGGCGGCGCCGGGGTGGGGAAGACTGTCTTGATTATGGAGTTGATCAACAACATCGCCAAGAAGCATAGCGGTTTCTCTGTATTTGCCGGAGTAGGAGAACGTACCCGCGAGGGGAACGACCTGCTACGCGAAATGATTGAAGCCGGTGTTGTGCGCTACGGCGACGCCTTCAAAGAAGGAATGGAAAAGGGAGAATGGGATTTATCCAAGATTGATTATAACGAACTGGAGAAGTCGCAAATTTCGCTGGTGTTCGGACAGATGAACGAACCTCCCGGCGCCCGTACCGATGTGGCGCTTTCGGGGTTGACCATTGCCGAATCGTTCCGCGACCAAGGCGGCTCTACCGGACACGATATTTTGTTCTTTATCGACAATATCTTCCGTTTCACTCAGGCAGGTTCGGAAGTGTCTGCACTCTTGGGACGTATGCCCTCGGCGGTAGGATACCAGCCCACGCTGGCCACCGATATGGGTAAGATGCAAGAGCGTATCACCTCTACCAAATCGGGTTCAATCACTTCTATTCAGGCGGTATATGTGCCTGCGGATGACTTGACCGACCCGGCTCCGGCTACCACCTTCGCTTTCCTCGACGCTACCACCGTGCTCGACCGTAAGATTTCAGAGCTGGGTATCTATCCCGCTGTAGACCCGCTGGGTTCCACCTCGCGCGTGCTGGCTCCGGACATCTTGGGTGAAGAACATTACAATACCGCACAACGCGTAAAACAGATATTGCAACGCTATAAAGAATTGCAGGACATTATCGCTATCTTGGGGATGGAAGAATTATCGGACGAAGACAAAACGATAGTGAACCGCGCCCGCCGCGTGCAACGTTTCCTGTCGCAGCCATTCTATATGGCCGAAGCCTTCTCCGGCGTTCCCGGCGTAATGGTAAGTATAGAAGACACCATCAAGGGCTTCAATATGATTATGGACGGCGAAGTAGACCACTTGCCCGAACAAGCTTTCCTGAACGTGGGAACGATAGAAGACGCCATGGAGAAAGCTAAGAAACTTCACGCTGATAATTAATTGTGATGAAGGTAAGCATTATTTCCCCCGAAAGAAAAATCTTTTCCGGCGAGGTAGACTCAATCACCCTGCCGGGAATTAACGGCTCGTTCACCATACTGAAAGACCATGCCCCCATTATTTCCATATTAATAAAAGGGAAACTGGCCTATAAGTCGGATGAGGAAGAAGCGGTGATGGATATCGACGGAGGATTTATTGAAATGAAAAGAAACGAAATAATCGTTTGTGTAGAATGAGCAACTCAATGAAAACGGTCAATCTGTTGCTCGCCATATTGGTAGTATTGATGGGGATAATATCCGCTATCTTACTCAACTTTGGCGATAGCCTCCTTACCAATCGCACACCGGTGTATTGGTTGATGGGAGTAAATATTGCCCTCATGCTCTATGAGTTGATGACTGTTTTTATTATAGAAAAGAAAAGGGAAACCGCCAATCCACGCCAATTGGTGAATATGTATATGGGGCTAAAGGTAATACGATTGTTGCTTTCGTTGTTTTTTGTAGTCGTATACTACTTTGCAGTAGGGGAAGAGATGAAACGATTCGCCATGGTTTTCGTAGTGATTTACCTTGTCTATTTATTATTCGATACGATGTATCTGGCCAAAGGAGAAAAGAAATGAGTAAACGACTGGTATATTCTTTCATCATATTGCTCTGCATCGGCATAATAGCCGGGGTGGTGGTGGATTTGCTATCTCACAACGGTTTCCTTCAATCGTCCGAAGTAAAGAATTACCTCTACATTACCTTTATATTGCTGTTTGGCTTTGAGATGGGCGTTGTTTCCGTCAATAGCCTTAGCAAGTCGATGACTGTAACCAAGCTGTTCGACAACTTTATTGTATTGAGGATAGCGCTAATGATATTGTTCATTATCGGGATGATTATCTATGCCTGGAAGGTGAATGTAGAGACCGAGCATTTCATCATTACCGCTACGGGTATGTTCTTCGTGTGCTGCCTGTTCAACTTTTTATATACGGCCTCTTATGCCAAGAGCCTTAAACGAGAAAACCTATTACAAGATGAATAATCTTCGAAATATATGGCTGATTATCTGTCTCCTTTTATCGGGGACAAGCCTCTATGCCGCCGATGCTCCTCCACATGGAGAAGAGGAATCGGAATTGGATGTGCGCACTATTATCCTCGACCACTTGGCCGATGCTTACGATTGGCACATTACCACCATAGGCGAGAAACATATTTCCATCCCGCTGCCTGTTATAGTAAAAGGACAGGATAGCGGTTGGCACATCTTCTCGTCGAGCAAGTTCCACCACGGACACGACAGCTACGAGGGATTTTATATCGCAGCCGACGGTAACTACAAAGGCAAGATTGTAGAGAACATCAATGGCGAAGAGGTTCGCCCTTGGGACTTCTCGATAACCAAAAACGCCGCTTCGTTGTTGCTGAGCAGCATCGCAATCATACTTATCGTATTAGGTTGTGCCAAGTACTACAAAAAGAGAAAAGGACGCCCGCAAGATGTATCGCCCAAAGGCTTTGTCGCCTTTATGGAGATGAACATCATGTCGGTAGTAGATGGGATAATCAAGCCCTGTATCGGCAAGAATTATGCCCGCTATACCCCCTACTTGCTTACGGTGTTCTTCTTTATTATATTCAACAACCTGTTGGGGCTTATCCCCATATTTCCGGGAGGAGCTAATGTGACGGGCAACATTGCCGTGACTTTTGTATTAGCCATGTTTACCTTTTTCATGGTAAATGCTTTCGGAACAAAAGAATACTGGAAAGAGATTTTCTGGCCCGACGTACCCATCTGGATGAAAGCCTTCCCGCTGATGCCCGCCTTGGAGTTGATTGGCGTGTTCACTAAGCCTTTCGCCCTGATGATTCGTCTTTTTGCCAACATATTGGCCGGCCATGCCATGGTGCTGGGTCTGCTTTGTGTAATCTTCCTGGCCGCAAAGATGACGGCGGGAATGACGGCCGGGTTAACCGTGGTATCGGTGCTTATGACCATTTTTATCGATTGCCTCGAACTACTGGTTGCCTACATCCAGGCTTATGTGTTCACTATGCTGTCGGCTGTGTTTATCGGCTTGTCGCAAGTAGAACCCCATCATGCAAAACAGTAATCAGTTAACAGTAAATATTCAACAATAAACATTAAACATTAAACATTAAACAATTTAATTAATAAACAGTTATGTTACTTACAGTATTATTACAAGCAGCGGCAGGAGCCGGATTAGCAAAGTTAGGAGCCGGTCTTGGAGCCGGATTAGCAGTAATTGGTGCCGGTCTGGGTATCGGTAATATCGGTAAATCGGCAATGGACGGTATCGCCCGCCAACCCGAAGCAGCAGGAGATATTCGTATGAATATGATTATCGCCGCCGCTTTGATTGAAGGAGCCGCCCTGTTCGCTATCGTTGTATGTCTGTTGATGGCGCTGTAAAATGAACTTATTGACGCCCGAACCCGGTTTGTTGTTTTGGATGCTGCTCTGTTTTGGAGTAGTATTCTTCGTGTTGGCTAAATACGGCTGGCCTATCATTGTAAAGATGGTAGACGAGCGCAAGGCTTATATCGACGAATCGCTCGAAGCAGCTAAGCAAGCCAATGAACAATTAGCCGGGATAAAACAGGAAGGAGAACGCATTATCGGCGAAGCCCGGGAAGAGCAGGTACGTATTTTGAAAGACGCCAACGAAATGCGCGCCAAGCTGATTAACGACGCCAAAGAACAGGCCTCGGTAGAAGCAGGTAAGGTAATGGAGGAAGCCAAGGCCGGCATTCAGAAAGAAAAGGACATGGCCATGCGCGACATCCACAATCAAGTTGCCGCTCTTTCCATCGATATCGCTGAGAAAGTACTCCGGAAGAATTTGGATAATAAACCTGCGCAGACCGAATTGGTCGACCGGCTGATAAAAGAAGCGCAGCAAAACTAAAACACTATGGATGCAGGAATAATAGCCACCCGATACGCCAAGGCCATATTGGAATACGCTACGGAAAAAGGGCAGGAAACAACCGTTTACCGCTACCTTCAAACCTTGGCGATACAGTATATGGAACATCCCGAATTGAGGAAGGTGATGACCAACCCCACCGTTACGAATGAGAAGAAGATAAGTCTTATACTTACCGGTTGCGGTGTGGAGTCGAACGACTTTCTCGAGAAGATAATCCGCATGGTGGTATCGCAGGGGCGGGCTATATATATGGAGAATATCGCTTTGGTATACGATATCCTTTACCGGAAGGCGAAGGGGATTGTTATTGCCAAGTTGACCACTATTCATCCTGCAACCGACGACGTAAAAAAACGCCTCGAGGAGGTTATTGCTCTTCAAACCGGAGAGCAGGTAGAGTTCCATTCCATCATCGATCCTGGAATAATAGGAGGTTTTATCATTGAAATAGACGATAACCGCTTGGATGGAAGTGTAAAAGATCAATTAAATCAACTAAGATTAGACTTAACGACATAACATTATGCCAGATATAAAAGCAAGCGAAGTTTCAGAAGTTCTGAAAATGCAATTGGAAGGAGTAGACACCCGCGTACAGTTTGAAGAAGTGGGCAAAGTGCTTCAGGTAAGCGACGGCGTGGTACGTATTTTCGGATTAAGTAATGCTGAAGCAGGCGAATTGCTCCGGTTCGAGAATGGCTTGATGGCTGTGGTGATGAATCTGGAAGAAGACAATGTAGGCGCTGTACTCTTAGGTCCGACCGATGAGGTGAAAGAAGGCGACACGGTAAAACGAACCAAGCACATTGCCTCTATTAATGTGGGCGAAGGCCTGTTGGGACGTGTGGTAGACCCGCTGGGTAAACCCCTCGACGGCAAAGGCGCTATCGCAGGCGAGTTGCTGGAGATGCCCTTGGAGCGCAAAGCACCGGGCGTTATCTTCCGCGAACCTGTGTATGAGCCGCTGCAAACCGGTATCAAGGCCATCGATGCCATGATTCCTATCGGACGCGGCCAGCGCGAGCTTATCATCGGCGACCGCCAAACCGGTAAAACGGCCATCGGTATCGATACCATCATCAACCAACGCACCAACTACGAAGCCGGTAAACCCGTATATTGCATCTATGTAGCCATCGGACAGAAAGGTTCTACCGTGGCCAACATTGTAAATACGCTGAAGCATTACGGCGCCATGGACTATACCATCATAGTATCGGCTACGGCATCCGATCCCGCCGCCTTGCAGTTTTACGCTCCTTTTGCCGGAGCTGCCATCGGCGAATACTTCCGCGATACCGGACGCCATGCCTTGGTTATCTACGACGACCTTTCAAAGCAAGCCGTAGCTTATCGTGAAGTGTCGCTTATTCTTCGCCGTCCCTCGGGGCGCGAGGCTTATCCGGGTGACATCTTTTACCTGCACTCACGCTTATTGGAACGCGGAGCCAAGATAATCAGCAACGATTCGGTAGCTGCGCAAATGAACGACCTGCCCGAGAACCTGAAGAGCAAAGTGAAAGGCGGAGGCTCACTGACTGCCCTGCCCATTATCGAGACCCAAGCGGGCGACATCTCGGCCTACATCCCCACCAACGTAATCTCCATTACCGACGGACAGATATTCCTCGAAACGGGATTGTTCAACGCCGGTATACGCCCTGCCATCAATGTAGGTATCTCGGTATCGCGTGTGGGTGGTAATGCGCAGATTAAGGCGATGAAGAAAGTGGCCGGAACACTGAAGACCGACCAGGCTCAGTATCGCGAACTCGAAGCCTTTACTAAGTTCGGCAGCGACATGGACGAGATAACGCGCCGTACGCTCGACAAGGGAAAGAAGAACTCCGAGTTGCTTATTCAGCCTCAATATCATCCCGTGCCCGTAGAGAAAGAAATCGCTATCATCTATGTAGGAACCAAGGGCTTGCTCGCCGATGTTCCCGTAAACAAAGTGCGCGAATTCGAATCGGCCTTCCTCAACGTATTGGAGATGAAGCATCGCGAAGATGTGCTGGATGTATTGAAAGAAGGAATACTTAATGACGATGTAGAGGCCAAGCTGAGGGCAATTGCGATAGAAGTGGCCGCCAACTACAAAGTAAAGATTCAAGATAATACTTGTAAATAAGATAAGAACTAAACACCTCCCCTAAATCCCCTCCCGAAGGAGGGGACTTGTACGAAGCAATGAAAACCGGGCTTCGTAAACTCCCCCTCCTTGGGAGGGGGTTGGGGGAGGTGGCTAATAGAATAATTATGGCTTCATTAAAAGAGATAAAAGGACGTATAGCATCGGTAAAGTCGACGCAGAAGATTACATCGGCTATGAAGATGGTAGCCTCGGCCAAACTACGTAAGGCGCAACAGCAGATAGACCGCTTTTTGCCTTATCAGCATAAGTTGGATGAGATGTTGCACTCCTTTTTATCGGCCGCATCCGAAGAATTTGAAACCAACCTGGCCGAACAACGCGTGATAAAGCGCGTGGCCATCGTTGTCTTCTCTTCTAATTCCAGCTTGTGCGGGGCTTTCAACTCCAACGTCATCCGCCTGCTGAGGGAGACAATAAGCAAATACCAACCGATATGTAATTCGATAGAAGTGTATCCTGTAGGCAAGAAAGTAGAGGATTATATCCGCAAGGCCAAACTGTCGACTGTGGAAGTGAAGGAGAGCAATATCGACCTGATGGATAAGCCCAATTTCGGAGGAGCCAAAGAGATAGCCGAACAATTGATAAATGATTTCCTCCATAACAAGGTCGACCAGGTGGTGGTGCTTTACAATCACTTCAAAAGTGCGGGGGTGCAGGTGCCGACCAACGAAATCTACCTGCCTGTAACGCTGGAAGAAAAGCAGGATTCGGACAAAGTAATCCAAACAGATTATCTGATCGAACCGGACAGGGAAGCCATACTATCCTCCCTTATTCCGAAGTCGTTGCACAGCAAGATATACGCCGCTTTGCTCGACTCGGCCGCAGCTGAACAAGCCGCCCGTGTGGTAGCCATGCAAGTAGCCACCGATAACGCCGGCGACTTGCTCGACGAACTGACCATCCAATTCAACAAACAACGCCAACAAGCCATTACCAGCGAACTGCTCGATATAATCGGAGGCTCGGAAGCGTTGAAATAAAAGGGAATTAAAATCTTGCCGCCCCTTGTCCTTTCTTTTTTCTTTTTCGGGCAAACACTAAACAATGTATGGAATTTAATTCAATTACATTACAAGAAGCAAAGAAAGCGCAACTGAAGACTCATCCAGCGTTTACCGTACTGATGACTATTGTGTTATTTATGGTGGCAAGTTTTATGATGTTCATTCCCATCACTATTATCAAAATCATTAGGGCGATTAGTGGGCAAGAAACGAGCATAGGCCTTGATGATATGGGCTGGCAGCTAAACATTTTGCTGATTATTGTTATCCTTACTTTTATTTTCTACTGCCGGAAGGTAGAGAATCGCTCGCCGCGGTCGATGGGATTCACACGTAAAGGCATTGTACCCCAATACTTGCAAGGCGCATTTCTCGGTTGGTTTATGTTTAGCCTTTCGCTCGGCATTTGTGTAATGATAGGAGCGATGGAATACAAAGGAATGGTGATGACTGCTTCGTGGGGAATGATTCTCTTATGGCTCTTCAGTTTTATGATACAGGGAATGTCGGAAGAGGTAATGTGCCGCGGATTCCTGATGGTTTCCCTTTCCAACCGTATGCCAATGGCTTGGGCTATTTTCATCAGTTCGGTATTGTTTAGCGTGTTGCATATTTTCAACGACTCGATAAGCGCCTTAGCCATCCTCAACCTGACCTTGTACGGCGTGTTTGCCGCACTCTATTTTCTTTATACAGACAATATTTGGGCAGTATCGGCACATCATGCTTTCTGGAATTGGACACAAGGCAACCTGTACGGAATAGAAGTAAGCGGAGGTAAGTTGAACGACACGGTTTGGAGCTTTGTTCCCACGGCGGGTAATGACCTGCTAAACGGCGGCAGTTTCGGCTTGGAGGGCGGTTTGATTGAAACAATGGTTCTTACTGCGGCGATAGCTTGTTTGTTGTTAATAAGTAAAAAGAAAGGGAATAAGTTTTCAAATAACGATTCAATTCCGTAATTTTGTCGGGAAATCAATTATCAATATTACCTCAGATGAAAACATCGGAACAACTATTGGCTCAAAAACTATTGCAGATAAGAGCGATAAAGCTGCAACCCGCCAATCCTTTCACATGGGCATCGGGATGGAAATCGCCCATTTATTGCGACAATCGCAAAACACTATCATACCCTTCTGTCCGCAACTTCATTAAAATAGAAATATGCAGGGTTATCCTCGAAACCTATAAAGACGTTGATGCCATAGCCGGCGTAGCCACGGGTGCTATTGCCCAAGGCGCCATGGTGGCTGAAGAGCTGAACCTCCCCTTCGTATACATACGTGCTACCCCCAAAGACCATGGATTGGAAAACCTGATTGAGGGCGACTTGAAACCGGGGTCGAAAGTAGTGGTAATAGAAGACCTTATCTCTACCGGTGGCAGCAGCTTGAAGGCCGTTGAGGCTATCCGCAGTGCCGGTAGCCATGTGGCAGGAATGGTAGCTATATTTACTTACGGTTTTCCCCTTGCGGAAGACAAATTCAAAGAAGCGAAGGTAAACCTGACTACGTTGTGCAATTACGATGCCGTGCTGGATGAGGCCTTGAAGACGGAATACATAGACGAATCGGAAATAAAAACATTGCAGGAGTGGAGGCGCGACCCCGCTCATTGGAACCCCTAAATAAACAGTCGATGACAGAATTTACAAGCGAAATAAAAGTAATACCGCATAGCCGTAAGGTAGTGTACGAAACGCTTTCCGACCTGAACAACTTGGAAAGTAAACGGGCAGACATCCCCGAAGATAAAATAACGGAGTTTGAATTGACGGCCGATTCGGTCTCTTTCTCTGCCAATCCTTTCGGTAAGCTGACTATCCGTATCGTAGAAAAAGAACCCGACAGTTCGATTAAGTTTGCTGCCGACGGCCTGCCCATCGAAGCTAACTTATGGATAAACCTCAATGCTTCGGGCGAAAACGAGACGGAGATGCAAGCGCTGCTTGTTGCCGAATTAAATCCTTTTATTAAAGGTGTAGTATCAAAACCTTTACAGAAAGCGGTGGACAAGATAGCCGATATCTTGTCTCAAATGCCGTTTGAATGATCGAGAGAAACTAAACATACATACTACATATTATGGATAACTTTGAAAAGAGATACGAGAAAGTTCCTATCTCTATCTTCTCAGATGCCGACATTGCTTCCGATTTGGTTGCCAGGCAAATAGCCAACCTTATTCGCGAGAAGCAAAAGCAAGGCTTAAAATGCGTATTGGGATTGGTGGCAGGCTCTACGCCTACCGAAGTGTACAACCGTTTGGTAGACTTGCACAAGACCGAAGGGCTTAGCTTCAATAATGTGATTGTATTTAATATCAACGAATACTATCCTATCGAGAAGACCGAGCTTCAGAGCCACTACAGCCTGCTGTCGGAATACCTTTTCAAAGAAGTAGACATTTTCCCCGAAAATATCCATGTTATACCGGGCAATCTGGATAAAAATGACATTCCGGCATTTTGCAGGGACTATGAGAATAAGATAAAGGAATGTGGCGGAATTGATTTACAGTTGCTGGGCTTGGACAGTCGCGGGCAGATAGGCGCTAATGAACCCGGTTCGATGTTCAATTCGCGCACTCGTCTTATTATGATGGACTTTACTACCCGCATGGGAGCGGCCAGCAACTTCTTCGGCGAAGAAAACGTGCCCGACCACTGCATTACCCAAGGTATAGGCACCATCATGGAGGCCAAGCGCATTATCTTGATGGCTTGGGGCGAAGGCAAGGCCAAAACCGTGCGCGAGATGGTGGAAGGCGAAGTAACCGAGATGCTCCCGGCTTCGATACTGCAAACCCATCCCAATACCTCGTTTATATTTGATACGGCAGCCGCGGCCAAACTCACCCGAATAAGTACGCCTTGGCTTACCGGGCCTGTGCATTGGACGAGCAACAACATCCGGAGAGCAGTATTCTGGCTGTGCGAGAAGTTGGGTAAACCCATCCTCAAACTCACTGAACGGGACTATAACGACAGCGGACTGGGCGAATTGATATCGCAACTCGGCCCCGCCAACAAGATTAACATTAAAGTATTCAACGACCTGCAACATACCATCACCGGATGGCCGGGTGGCAAACCTAATACCGACGACAGCACACGCCCCGAACGCGCCGAACCTTATCCTAAAAGGGTAGTGGTGTTCAGCCCTCATCCCGACGACGACGTTATTTCGATGGGCGGTACGCTGGCACGTCTATCGGAACATGGGCATGAAGTGCATGTGGCCTATCAGGTGTCGGGCAATATCGCCGTCTTCGACGATGATGTAGTCCGTTACCTCGACTTTGTGCGCGACATTGCGCCCCTGTACGGATTGGACGAAGAGAAAGCCGATGAGGCTTACGATGAAACCTTGAAGTTCTTTAAGCACAAACACCCCGGACATATCGACCTGCCCTCTATCGCCTTCTGCAAGGGTGCCATACGCCAGGGCGAGGCCAAAGCCGCCTGCCGCTATTTAGGCATCCCCGAAAAGCGCATCCATTTTCTCAATCTTCCTTTCTACGAAACGGGAACGATAAAGAAAAAACCCATCGGCAAAGAAGATATTGATATAATTGTCCACCTTTTGCAGAAAGTAAAACCCCACCAGATATTCGCAGCCGGAGACCTGTCAGACCCTCACGGTACACACCGTGTGTGCTTCCAAGCCATACTCGAAGCGCTGAAACAGTTGAACAAAGAAGAATGGATTAAAGACTGTTACCTCTGGCTCTATCGTGGAGCCTGGCAAGAATGGGATGTGGATGAAGTGGATATGGCCGTACCGCTCAGCCCCGAAGAGAGTCGCATCAAGCGCATGGCCATATTTAAGCACCAA
This sequence comes from Bacteroidales bacterium, assembly GCA_036795675.1. GTDB lineage: Bacteria > Bacteroidota > Bacteroidia > Bacteroidales > Azobacteroidaceae > Azobacteroides. The sequence goes on along the minus strand of DAIREI010000007.1, from coordinate 1,089 downwards.
TCGCAGAAAGACCGTCCCCTCTTTCCCGGCACCGACCCCCGCGAGTTCTGGCAGCGAGCCGAAGAGCGCAACATCGCCACTGCCGTGAAGTACGACAAGCTGGGAATGGCAGAATACCAAGCCATCGAGCTGTTTGTGCGGTATATGGATTTTGAATAGAGACGCAATGCTTTGCGTCTTTAGGATTCAAAAATTCAAAAATTCAAAGATACAATGAATACTAAGTATATCATATTGTTGATTTTGGTTGTATTGCCAATAAGTGTTTATTCTCAAGAACACGACTATATATTGTATGACAAGCATCAGCATGCCGATTTCGATTATCAAAAGATTGATTCTTTGGATTTGGCTGATTCCCATGGGTTCGATTTATTAAACAATATCTTTGCGGCAAAAGAAGGTCATTATACTGTATATCGTTACTTAAATTATGACAAAGGGATATTATATGATGATGGGCCGATATTGGATATTATAACTTTAGTTATGATAAAAGCAGATGATGACAACATGATAGTTGATGCTTATTATTATCATTTGACCAATCCTGAAATGCCAAGTTCATGTCGGTTATATAAAATGATTAATAAAGTTCAATCCCAAGAGACAATGGATTTGGAAGACTTCTTTTTCATTCGGATTGTTGAGATAGAAAGTGAAAAATACAGGTATTCGTTTGAGAATTGTTACTGTAATTGGATGTCAAAGTCTTATTTAGACAAAAAAGGAACACTTGTTATCAAATAGCCAAGCGCATCGAAGACGTACAGAGACGCGTTAGCGTCAACACCTTAGTAGCCGTGGACGTAAGTCCACGGAATAAGGGCCATATCGAAATAGAGTGGCATTAGCCACGACATCTTAAATTCAGATATCGTCGCTCCGCGACTTTTGCCTTGTGATATTACTTTCCCGTGGACTTACGTCCACGGCTACTAAGGTGTTAATGCTATCGCATCTCTGCTCCGAACAACGGATATTACAACCTGTGTCCGCACCATTTTTCTTCTCTCAATGCTTTACATCTCTTGTCTAATATCTTATATCTCCGCCCTTTGTATAACTTTTTGCATTTTATCTATATTA
>DAIREI010000006.1:0-15751 GCA_036795675.1 Bacteroidales bacterium | reverse complement strand
AATAAGTAGAGACGCAATGCATTGTGTCTCTACTCTTCAATTATTATTCTCTCTCTTTTTACGCCAATCGTTTCTCTAACTGTGCCTTTATATCCAAGATAAATTCTTTGGTATTTACGGCTTTGGCTTCTACGCCCTCCACCAACGAAACGAGGTCTTTGGTAACGATACCGCTGTTCAGTACGTCGTAGCTGGCTCCTTCGAGGGCATCGGCATAGCGTACCAATTCGGGCAGGTTGTCCATTTCACCGCGCTTGCGGAATGCTCCCGACCAAGCAAAGATAGTGGCCATCGGGTTGGTAGAGGTTTCTTCGCCCTTCAGGTATTTGTAGTAGTGGCGGGTAACGGTTCCGTGGGCGGCTTCGTACTCATACTTGCCGTCGGGGCTGACCAAAACACTGGTCATCATAGCCAACGAACCGAAAGCGGTGGAAACCATGTCGCTCATCACGTCGCCGTCGTAGTTCTTACAAGCCCAGATATAACCGCCTTCCGAACGGATAACGCGTGCTACAGCATCGTCTATCAAGGTGTAGAAATATTCCAGACCCAGCTCGTCGAACTTGGCTTTGTACTCTTCAAATACTTCTTCGAAGACTTCCTTGAAGAATCCATCGTACTTTTTCGAGATGGTGTCCTTAGTGGCAAACCACAGGTCTTGCTTGGTGTCGATAGCGTAGTTGAAGCAAGAGTGGGCAAATGAACGGATAGACGATTCGGTGTTGTGCATAGCCTGCAATACGCCTTTACCTTTCAATTTGCATACTTCCACTTCGGTCTTTTTCCCGCTTTCACCGACAAAAGTAAGCGTAGCTACGCCTCCCTCTTCGGCTTTGATTTCCACGCCGCGATACACATCGCCGTAAGCGTGACGGGCAATAGTGATGGGCTTCTTCCAGGTCTTCACCACTGGCTTTATGCTGTCGATAGTGATAGGCGCGCGGAATACGGTACCATCAAGAATGGAACGGATAGTACCGTTGGGGCTTTTCCACATTTCCTTCAAGGTGTATTCGGTCATACGTTGCGCATTGGGAGTGATAGTAGCACACTTCACAGCCACGCCGTATTTGCGGGTAGCATTAGCTGCATCCACCGTGATTTGATCGTTGGTTTCATCTCTCTTCAACAAACCTAAGTCATAATACTCAGTCTTTAGATCAACAAACGGCAAAATAAGCTCATCTTTAATTACTTGCCAGATAATTCGGGTCATTTCGTCACCATCCATTTCAACCAATGGAGTGGTCATTTTAATTTTGTCCATAAATCTTTTTATTGTTTTACCTTCCCCCGCCCCCCTCCCAAGGAGGGGGAGCTGGAAGGCAAATTGTTATTGATTGATTATTTATTTCATCTCTTTTCGCAAGTCCCCTCCTTGGGAGGGGATTTAGGGGAGGTGTTACTTATTCACTTTCTTATAGTAATTCATCAAACAGCCTTCGGAAAGAATAGTCTTCTCTTCGGGTGTGAGATTCTTTACATACAGGGTGATATCGGTTACTTTGTCGCCACTGATTACCTTACCGGGAATCTCTTCGATGCCGTTCTCGATAGCCTGCTTGATGCCGGGAACGAATACATAGTCGCCCACTTTGTAATCGAATTTGGTATCGGGAGCGATGGTGAAAGGAACAATCCCCCAGTTGATACAGTTGCTGCGATAGCGCTTGGTGGCGTACTCGTAACAGATGTTGGCGTCGCCGCCCAATACTTTCTGGCAAGAGGCCGCTTGTTCGCGAGCAGAGCCGTCGCCGGGCTTATTGGCGAATACCACCGAACTGAACGAAGTGTTCTTCTCCAATTCCTTGGCGTTTCCTACTTTAGATAATGCTGCTTCAATATCGGGAGCTACCTTGCCTTCGTGCATGGCTATGCCTTCTTTGTTGATGCGCTTGGCAGTATCTACATATTCGGGCACACGGCGGGAAAGCGTGAACTCAGCCAACTTAAGCGGATTGGAACGGTAACTGGACGTTTCGCCCGAAGGAATCAGCTCGTCGGTAGTAGTGACGGGGTCGTGGATAACGGCCGCCAACTCCAACAGCATATTCTCTTGCATGGGGTACATCTTGGGCCAATCGGTAATGTTGGGGCCGAGCTTCAGTTCCTCTTCGGGGTGCGGATGGCCAAAGCCGTTGTACACGCGACGCTCGTAGATAGTCTTGTCGTAAACGTAGGGCTTGTGGTTGTCGTTGTATTCGATTTCGGTAGCCGAAGTAAGCACGCCTCCGTTGGCTGCGGTGGCAGCAATAGAGCGGGCATCCATCAGCGCTACGGAAGATATTTGTCCCTGGTTGGGCTTAGAGCCTTCGCGGTTGGCAAAGTTGCGGGTGGTGTGGCGGATACTCAATCCATTGTTGGATGGAACGTCGCCTGCGCCGAAGCATGGGCCGCAGAAGGCCGGCTTGATCACCACGCCCGATTCGAGCAACTTCTCGGTTACGCCCGTGCGGGTGATAGCCATATATACGGGGGTGCTTTGCGGATAGGCCGACATGGTAAAGTAGTCGTTGCCGATTGATTCACCGTCGAGGATGGCTCCTGCGGCGCAAAGGTTGTCATAAGTGCCACCGGCACAACCAGCTATAATGCCTTGGTCGGCCATGATGTTTCCGCCAACCACTTTGTCGGCTAGGTTCAAATCTATTTTGTCGCCAAACATTTCCCGTCCCTCTTTCTCTACTTTGCTGAGAATTTCCATCGGGTTGGCTTTCAGTTCACGAATGGTATAAGCATTAGACGGATGGAAAGGCAATGCAATCATCGGCTCTTCGGTAGAGAGGTCAATGCGAATCATGCCGTCGTAATAAGCCACTTTGCCGGGATTCAGTTCCTTGTAATCTTCGGGGCGATAATGCACTTTGTAATGTTCTTTCACTATATCGTCGGTAATCCAGATAGAGCTGAGGCAGGTGGTTTCGGTAGTCATGATGTCGATACCGTTGCGGAAGTCGATGGGCAGGTTCTTCACACCCGGGCCGGCAAACTCCAATACTTTGTTCTTTACAAAGCCGTTCTCGAACGTGGCCTTAACCATCGAGATGGCGATGTCGTGCGGGCCTACGCCTTGCTTCACTTCACCTTCCAGCCAAACCAAAATCACTTGCGGAGCATCGGTGTCCCAGGTATTGGACAGGAGTTGCTTCACCAACTCTCCACCACCTTCGCCCACGCCCATCGTTCCCAACGAGCCGTAGCGGGTGTGGCTGTCCGAACCCAAAATCATACCGCCGCACTTCACCATCGCCTCGCGGGCGTATTGGTGAATGACCGCCTGATTGGCAGGAACATAAATGCCTCCGTACTTCTTGGCCGCCGAAAGACCGAACACGTGGTCGTCTTCGTTGATGGTTCCTCCCACGGCACAAAGCGAGTTGTGGCAGTTGGTCATGGCGTAAGGTATCGGGAACTCGGTGAGGCCACTGGCGCGAGCCGTCTGGATAATCCCTACATAAGTAATGTCGTGCGACATTAAGGCATCGAATTTGACACGTAGTTTCTTCAGGTCGTCCGACACGTTGTGGGCGCGTAGAATAGAGTACGCGATGGTGTTTTCGCGTCCTTCGTCGGGAGTGGGCAGGCCCTCACCGCCTTTTACGATCTCTTTTCCGTTAAGCAGGTAAATACCTTCTTTAATCAATTCAATCATTTTTAGGTCAATTTAAGATAATACAGTTCTTTCTTTAATTATTTCATACAAAAATATAGTCACAGCCAGCATGTCGGCGCATCCTCCGGGGCTGATGCGGTTCCGGATGTAAGAGGCGTTCATCTGGCGTACTTTATCCATGGTAAAATCGTTGTACAAGTCGGCCGCCCGGGTCTTTACGGCAGCAGCTATCTCGGCTCCTTTGCGATGGTAGATGTTGGTGTCGTCCAGCAAGGAAACGATTAGTAGCAGCGCCTTTACGTTGGCGGTGTTGACATCGACCTCCGATTCCCTCAACTCTTGATACACAGGCAATATTTCGGAGAATAATCTCTTGTATCCCCCTTGAGCGTTATCGAGTGCCCCTTGTATATTGTACTTGCCGCAGACTACGGCTCCATTGCTTTGTTGTTGCTTTCGGTAGTTGGCGGCTATTGCAGCGATGGCTTCCGACAAGTTATTTCGCGAGAAACCTTTATCCGAGATTATCAATTCGGCAACTGCGGCCACGCATAATCCCATCGAGAATATCGCGCCGCGATGCGTGTTTACTCCGCCCGTGGCTTGGAGCATGGCCTCTTCGGCTTCGATGCCGATGGCTTTTATGCGGCCGGCCTTCTCTTTAAGACTAAGTTTATCATTCAATCCGGTGGAGGCAATTTCGATGAAGAAAGGATGAAGCGTATCGATGCTTTTCTGCATCAAGGCCAAATCCATGTCGGTATGTGCGCCGTTGTCGTCCTTATCTACCAATCCCGGCTTAGGCGTAGTGAGCAGTTCTTCGCGAAGCGCATTAGTCGCTTGTTTGGCGAGTTGTTCGGCGCACTTATTTATAACAAAGGGCCGGCTTGTATCGGGCACTAACGCCAAGGCTTCCTTCAAGCGATAGCCTTTAAGCAGCCTCCTCACCTGCGAGGCGCTAACGGGCTGCGCTTCTTTCGCCAAGCGTTCGATCTCTATTACCTCAATATCTTTTTCGGGGAGATAGGTCTTCATCAATGCATTGTAGCGTTGGGTAAGCAGGTCGTTCGGTTCAGTCCCGACAAAGCGAATAGAGGCGTTGAGCGCAGGAGCGATATAGCGACTGAAAATATCCAAGTCGAGTTCGATTTGGGTGGTGGTTATACTATCGATGCTTTTCAGGAAATAGCCGGGGAAGGTAGCCGAAGAGATGATGTACTTTCCGCCTTCGTGAACAAACACATTGCTTAGGTCGGCCGTTCCCCGCCTAACCATCTCGAGGCGGTCGGCGTAACTGAACTCCGATTTATCTTCTCCCACCAATATAATATGGAGTGCATCCACTTGGTTCGCTACTGTCTCAATGAGGTAGCGATGGCCGAGTGTCATCGGGTTGCAGTTCATTACAATGACGGCATTTGTTCCCGGTTGCTTATATGTTGAAAGGGTTTTGCAATAGTCTTTTATCCCGTGAGGATTACTCTCCAGCAAGATGGCTTGCGGGGCACGGCCTACCACATGAAAGGCTAAGCTGCTAAAGATGGCCTCGTTTTCGGACTTGGTAAATACGAATAGGTTATTGTATCCCCGTTGGAAGCCTACCGTCCTCAGGTGGGAAACTAAGGTGTTGGTCAGATTCAATTCGCGGGCTTCGGGGGCTACGGCTACGCATTTGATTACATCGTCGCGCAATCCGCCCCCGGCCAACAGGGTGTCATCGTTGAATACGCCGGCATAATAATCAAGGTTGTCCATGTCGAGGTTGTTCGACTTTAAGAACTGTTCGGCTTTCCGGTGGAAAGACTTGACAGTCAAGGGCAGCTCTTTGATTTCAAACCGGTTGAACATGGGTATTGGGGGGATTGATTATCTCTTCTATCTTATCGAGGACTTCTTCCAAGGAGTGGGTTTGGTTGCGTGTACAAGCATGGGCTTCGTTATCGCACACCAAGCATTTACGAAGTAAACGGCCTACCGTTTCGCGCGAAACAGGTAAGCCGTCTTCTCCTATTATATCTATATCAAATAGCCTGCCCATTGGATGATCGTCCTCCACATTGCAGGCTATTCTTTTTGCGTTCTCTTTCTCTTCCGATACTACAAACAGGGCTTCGAATCCAGTAGGCAAGTCGTATTCGGCAGCATAGACAATACTATCACCGAAGGCTTGCTCAACCGCGCTCACTCCGATGAGGGCAAGCAGAGCGGTCTGTTCGTTCCTCTTCACCGGGCCGGGCATGACCAGCGTCAGGCTTAGCACAGGTTTTTGGTAGATGTTGATCAATTCCCGTTGTTTCATCTGACGGTTATCGCGGCTTTGCAAAAGTTCCGAAAGAGAAATAGTCATTACTTTTCTATGTTGCGTATCACGTCCATTACCGAGCCGTCGCGGTTCATCACCACGCCTACTGTCTTCTTTCCGAAAGGGAGTGGAGCAGGATTGCCGGCTATAGCTATCGCTTTCTCTTTCAGGTATTCCATACTCACTAACTTCAGCTTGGCTTCTTTCAAACGTTCGGCCAGGTCGGGACGGTTAGGGTTGACGGCGATGCCGTAGTCGGTCACTATTACGTCCACGCTTTTACCCGGCGTAATGAGCGTAGTCACTTCATCCACCACGCAGGGGATGCGTCCGCGAAGCAGGGGGCATACAATAATCGACAATGCCGAGTCGCCCGCTGTATCGGGGTGTCCACCAATGGCGCCGCGGATGATGCCATCGCTTCCCACCAGCACGTTGGCGTTGAAGTTCACGTCCACCTCCAAGGCCGACAGGATAACGATGTCTAACCAGTGGACGGCCGAGCCTACTTCTTGGGCGCTGGCGTATTCGTTGGCGGTTATCTCTTTATGGAATTTATTATTGATCAATGATAGGGCTGCAGGAGTATCGAAAGATTGTACATCGAGCAGGCGCTCAATCAGTCCTTCTTCGTGCAACTTCACCATGTGGGCAGTAATTCCTCCGAGGGCAAAAGAAGCTTTGATATCCTGCTTAATCATGCTCTCGCGGATGAACTTCACGGCTGCCAATGATGCACCTCCTGTCCCGGTCTGGATGGAGAAGCCGTCCTTGAAGTAGCCTCCGTGGATAATCACTTTGGCGGCATTTTGGGCGAGTAATATATCGCGTGGGTTCTTGGTGTCGCGTATCGCTCCTGATGAAATCTTGGCGGAGTCGCCTACCGAGTCTACTACGACTACATAATCCACATTGCGCTCCGATATGGAATTGGGTGTATTGGGATAGGTCACCAGGTCGTCGGTCACAATCACTACCTTATCGGCATATTGCGCATCAACGGCGGCATAGCCTAATGAGCCGCAGATGGATTTGGCATTTTCCGAGCGGGAGTATCCGCAGGAATTACCCAGCGGGTCGGACGAGCAAGCGCCGAGGAAAGCTACGTCAATCTTCAGGTCGCCGTTGGCTACGGCGGCTGCACGGCCTCCGTGCGAACGGAATATCACAGGCTCTTCCATCAATCCCTTCGAGACGGCGGCGGCCAGTTTGCCCCGCAGCCCCGAAGTGGTCATGCGCGTAATTACGCCATTACGTATGTGTTCTATGAGTGGTTCGTGTACATCGGTCAGGCTGGAAGCGGCTAAGAAGAGGTTTTTAAAGCCCATCTCGGCCAACTTATCTATTACTAAGTTTACTACCTTATCGCCTCCACGGAAATGATGGTGGAAAGAGATGGTCATGCCGTCTTTCAGTCCTGTCTTGCGGATGGCTTCTTCCAGCGTAGCCAACTTAGGACTTTGCTTTTGCAATTCCATGCGGGGAGTAATCACCTTATCCCCTATTTTATGTTGATACTTATTCATAAACCTCTTCTTTTGAAATTAAACCCGATGCAATGGCTAACTCAATACAGCGCTCGGCACGCATCACCACAGGGCGGTCTACCATTTTGCCGTTCACCGCAATCACGCCGCTGCCACGTCTTTCGGCTTCTTTGATTCCGGCGATGATGGCGCGAGCTTTCTCTATTTCCTTTTCGGTAGGAGCGTAAACCTCGTTCACCACTTCTATCTGGCGGGGGTTGATGATGGATTTCCCGTCGAAGCCGAGTTGCTTAACCAGTGCTACTTCTTCGCGGAAGGAATCCATATCGTTCAGGTCGGTATATACAGTATCTAAGGCGTCGATGCCGGCTGCACGGGCTGCCACTACGATGGTCTCGCGGGCGTAGAGCAGTTCGGTTCCGGTTTTGGAGCGGGTAGTCTTCAGGTTGGCGCAGTAGTCTTCGGCTCCCAGCGCAATGCCCATCATCCGGGGAGATGCGGCGGCAATGGCAAAGGCGTTCATCACACCCTTAGCACTTTCTATAGCGGCCATAATTTGGGTGCGGCCTTCGCAACCCAACTCTTTCTCCACCAGTTCTATCTCCTTTTCCAATTCCACTACATCCTCGGCCGTTTCGGTCTTGGGCATACGGATTACGGAAGCGCCTCCCGCTATAGCTGCCCGTACGTCTTTCTTCCCATAAGGGCTGTTGAGGGGATTGATGCGCACTACCAATTCGGTATCGCCATAGTCGACCGATTTCAGCGCATTATAAACCAGCAGGCGGGCAGCGTCCTTCTCGGCCAGACTCACCGAGTCTTCCAGGTCGAGCATAATTGCGTCAGGCCCATAGACGTGGGCATCCTGCATCATTCCGGGGTTGTTGCCCGGGATGAACATCATTGTTCTTCTAAGTCTTTTCATGATTTTTCGTTTAAGAGTTTATACCCAAACATCTTTGCCGGTAGCCCGGCAAACGGCGGTAGTAATGCGTGCTTTGATAGTACAATCCAATGCTCCTTTGTCGGTAGCATTGATGCTTGCCTTTGTCACGCCCAACTCTTGAAGAGTGTCAGTAATTACGCTCTTTATCTGTTCTCCAAATTGATAAGAGACAGAACTGTTCAGCGTAATCTCAATTCCCTTTTGCCTGGCAGGAGCAATTTCGATGAGTATATCTCCCGACTCCAGGGTCCCGGCAATAGCGGTCTTAATTTCCATGGTGCATATTTTGATTATAAATTGTTTTTAATCGCCCACTCATAAATATTCAAAATACGGTACAAAGGTAGAGAAAGAATTCAAAGTGACAAATTATTTCGAAAATAACTTTAATCCCATTCAAAAATACTTTTCTTGTATTCAAATTGGTTGATAAATCTGTATATTCATAACAAAAAGATAGTTGAGGGTGGTGGGAAGTTATAAATTGAAAGCTTGGGATAATTTCTATCAAGCTTAGTTAATTATTCTAAAGCTATTAATCCTTTTTTATCTGACCTTAGTCATAGGTTTTGAGTTGTAATTCAAAAAAATTCACATACTTTTGTGTAATTATTGAGTGGCTTGCATCTAATTAAGTAACGAAACAAAAATTCTCATTACATAAACTTAATAAAACAGTTGACTTATGAACACTACACCTCGCACACCAGCCCTGAGAGCAAATCTGCTCTTTATCTTTGCTTTGCTGTTCTTGTCGGCCCATACGGCTTTCGCCTACAATGGCTACGACCAGGAATATGAAGACGGACAAGATAAGACGTTGTCGCCTTATTTTGTGGTACTAAGTGATAACCCCGATGTAGACGGACTTCCTTTGAAAGAAACTTCGGTGAAGGCCGATATTGTGGGCGTAATAGCCGATGTGACCGTGAAACAGGTATATGTTAATTCGGGCAAGAATACGCTGGAAGCCATTTACACCTTCCCGCTATCGACCCGTGCTGCCGTGTATGGGATGCAGATGACCATCGGCACCCGTGTGCTTACGGCTCATATCGAGGAAAAAGAAAAAGCCCGTAAGGAATATGAAGAGGCCCGCGCCGAAGGCAAACGCACTTCGTTGCTGGAGCAGAACCGCCCCAATGTGTTCACTATGAATGTGGCTAATATTGCCCCCGGCGATACCATCATCGTGGAGCTGAAATACACTGAACTGCTGATTCCCGAAGGTGGGAAGTACAGCTTTGTCTATCCCACGGTAGTAGGCCCCCGCTATTCGAAAAAGAGTGCAGGTGCGGAAGTAGACGACGGCTTTGTGGCCTCGCCCTATACTAAATCGGGTGTGGAGCCGACTTACAAGTACGGCTTCGAATTGAATATCAATTCGGGGATTCCTATTCAGAGTGTATCTTGCAAGACACACAAGATGAACATCACTCATCCCAATCTCGACCGCGCAGTGGTGCGACTCGACCCCTCGGAAACCAATGGTGGCAACCGCGATGTGATTGTCGACTATTCCCTGCAGGGTGATAAGATAGAATCGGGCGTGATGCTTTACGAAGGCGAAAATGAAAACTTCTTCCTGATGATGATACAACCGCCCAAGAAAGTATTGAAAGAAGATATTCCGCCGCGCGAATATGTGTTTATAGTAGACGTATCGGGTTCGATGGAAGGTACTCCGCTGGATATTACCAAGACGCTCTTGCGCAATCTGATTACCAACCTCAATCCCACCGATAAGTTTAATGTGATACTGTTCTCATTCACCGCGGCGCAATTCAGGCCCTTGTCGGTCGATGCCAATCAGACGAATATGCGGGCAGCCTTCGATTTTATCGACGAACAACGTGGCGGTGGTAGCACCGAAATACTCGATGCGCTCAGGACCTCCTTCGCCGTGCCCCGCTACGATGAAGATGTGTCGCGCTCGTTCATCATCATTACCGACGGCTATGTAGACGTGGAAAGGGAAGCCATGCAAATGATCCGCGAGAACAGCAACGATGCCAATGTATTCAGCTTCGGTATCGGCTCCAGTGTAAATCGTTACCTAATAGAAGGAATGGCCTTTATGGGCGGCGGCGAACCGCTTATCATCACCCAATATAATGAAGCTGACGACCGTGCCGATAAATTCCGCAACTACATCAATACCCCTGTGCTTACCCGCATTAAGATGGATTACGGCTCGTTCCAGGCTTATGATGTAGAGCCGGTTTCCATCCCCGATATGTTGGCCGAGCGCCCCATTATCGTATTCGGGAAATACAAAGGCGAAGCTAAGGGCAAAGTTACCCTGAGTGGCAAAGTAGGACGCAAGACTTACAAGCAAACCTTCGACCTCTCGAAAGTGAAGCCGAGCAATGACAACGCAGCCATCCGCTACCTGTGGGCAAGGGAAAGAATTAAATTGCTCGATTATTATACCAACAACGATGGAATGTCCGACAACTTAAGCGACGGCTATATCAAGCAAATCACTGACCTGGGGCTGAAGTACAATCTGATGACCAACTACACCTCGTTTATCGTAATCGACGAAGAGATAGTAGAGAAAGACGGCGAATTGGTTCGTGTAAAACAACCGCTGCCCATGCCCGAAGGCGTATCGGATTATGCCGTAGGCTTTGCATTGGACGAAATGGTTATGGGGATAGAGATGGCCGATATGAAGTTCTCTGAAATGATTGTAATTGAAGAAGTGGAAGAAGACGAAATTTATAATGTAGAAGAAGTGGATGAGGAACCTCAATTTCCGGGAGGAGAAAATGCATTGTATCAATTCGTAGCGAGTAACCTTAAATATCCGATAGGAGCAGCGGAAAAAGGGATTAAGGGAACAGTCGTACTATTTTATGTAGTAAATGAAGATGGTTCAATTTCTGATATAGAAATAATTCAAAGCGTACATGAATTATTGGATAATGAAGCCATCAGGGTATTGAAACTATTTCCTAAAATGATTCCGGGCAAGAAGAATGGAGAAGCAGTAAAGGTTTATTACACTTTGCCGGTAGAATTCCGTCTGTAATAATTAAATAATGAATGTTCGACCATTAATATGCGTAATGATTGCCGTTTCACTCTTCTCGTTCAAGTTGAAGGGTGAAGCGGCTGTAATGATGCCTGCATTGCAGCAGGACAAGACAATGGTTTTTGATCAACCGGAGCAGCTTCCTCAGTTTCCCGGAGGAGAAAGAGCGTTGTATGAGTTCTTGTCGATGAACCTCACCTATCCGGTAGGGGCTGTCAGTAAAGGTCTATCGGGAACGGTGATAGTACGATTTCTTATAAAAGCCGACGGAAGCATGGGCGATATAGAAATAGTACGGGGCGTACATGAATTGCTTAATGACGAGGCCGTGCGCGTAGTAAAACTAATGCCCGACTTTATTCCCGGAAGACAAAGAGAAGAACCGATAGGCGCTTGGTACACACTGCCTGTCAAATTCCGCGCTCCGGAAACGATACCTGTGCTACCGGCAGAGGAAGAAGTTGTTGTTATTGACGAAGCGCTTTATTCCTGTGTGGAGCAAATGCCTCAATATCCCGAAGGAGAAGCCGCATTGCTTCGGTTTATAATGGATAATATCAAGTTTCCCGAAATAGACGGCGAACCCGACGGAAGTACTATTGTTGTACGCTTTATCGTATTGAAAGACGGCTCGATATCAAAATCAAACATTGAGATACTGAAGGGCATGCACGAAATGCTGGACAATGAAGTGATACGCGTAATAGGGCTGCTGCCCGACTTCATTCCCGGCAGGCAAGACGGAAAAGCCGTTAATGTATTCTATACTATCCCTCTCAAATTCAATTTACAACGATAAAGCATGAAAGTTCGACTACTACTATGCGTTATGATTGCCGTTTCACTCTTCTCGTGCAAGCGGAAGGGTGGGGCGGACGTAACAGTACCCGTACCGAGGGATACTGTGCCGCAAGAAGAAGTTTTTCTTCCCGATACACTTCCCCGTACTTCCATTACTTTTGTGTTGGGAAAAGATAACTCCGATTTCAATCAGTATTACACCTTGGCCAATTACTATTACCGCCTCAACCCCCAAGACAAGACCGAGATAGTGATAGACAGTATGACCTCGATGCTGGAAGTCTACAATTACCTGAAAGATAATCGCCCAAAGAACGACCGCCCCTACGGACTGATTAACTTGGTGAGCCACGGCAACCAATTTGTCGACCTGAAAGCACGAGTCTACCCCGACGGGTCGAGAGCCTCGACAGCCACCTTGGACAAGGCGATACAAGATTCGCTCTTCCTTCCGCTCAGTACGGATATTATCGACAGTCTGTCGGTCATCTACCTGCACGGCTGCGCCATCGGCAACAACAAGAAGCTCATCAATAAGTTGGGGGAGACCTTCGGGCGCGAGCATAACGGCGTAAAGGTAAAAGCATCGAAGTACTTCGAGTATTACGCTTATCTGGCCAAGAACAAAAACCCAAGCTCGATACGTCACTACTTTGCCAAGACCTGGTACGGTTTCTACAATCCCGATCATAAGCCCGACGACCAAGGCTTTGCCGACCGCTTGGCCGCTGCTTATCCCGACGAAGACGTGAACTGGATGGAAGGGGTGCAACGCTGTTTCCAGGGCAACCCGAGCGAATTGTATCACTTCTCCTTTCTGGTGCCGCTTAAATGGGAAGAGGTGTTTACCGACGAGGCCGAAGTGCCCTTAGTCAACACTAAGAAAAGACGCAGTGATTGGTTGGAGAACAACCGGGAGTTTTCTCAATTGATAGCAGAAACAGGCGTACCGCTCGAATATTTTCAGATGCGATATTACAAACCCAAGTATAAGCGCGACGGCAAAGACCTCTACGGCCTACGTGTCACCGCCCGCAGCGGCGTGCTTAGCCTGATACAACCCCTACTCTCCGACGACGAGGAAGAGCGCACCCGCTTCGTTCCCTACCAACCCGACGAAGAAGACACCGTGTTCTTTGAGTTTGCGGAGTAGTTACTGATAGCATACAGATGACACGGATTGGACGGATAATTTTTGCCCCCAACCCCCTGAAGGGGGCTTAGGATTTGCAAGTCCCCCTTTAGGAGGATTTAGGGGGTAAACGAAACTTTAGTACTTCTTATACTCTTCCATCAGTCGCCGCAACGTAATGGCATCCGACATGTTGGGGTCTTTTACCGTTTCGGGATTGTAATATGAATGCAGGAAGTGGGCGGTAGATGTCCACACCGTAGCGATTATGCCTTTGAAATGTTCCTTCATCTCGGGGGTGGAACTTTCGCGGAAGCGTATCATGTCGTCCACTTGCTTCATTGTAACCTCGGGTTGCCGCCAGGGGCAGGTAGCCACATCAAAACCCTTCATGGCGAAGAGTACCGCTGTTTGGTCGGGGCGTTCGTAGTGCCAGTCGCAAATAAACACCTCTTTGGGAATCAGGTCGATAGCCCGATGGGTGTTGTTCATGCTTGCTTCCCATATGCCCATGCCCGTAGTCTTACCGTCGATGAGGCGGTCGCCCCATATCATCAGCCCTTGACCCTTTTGGGCTAAATGGTTGTAAACTTTGGTTACTTCGCCCGCAAAGAGTTCGGCCTTATCCAGCCCGTCGCAACGGGGACATTTATCGTCGCCGATATAGAATACTTCATCCATTCCCGCGTGGAAACGCTTGGCTTCGAATACCTCCATTATCTCGTCCACCAAAGCGAAGACTACGCCATGCACTTCGGGGTGAAGGGGACAATAACTCTTGCAATAAAGCCCATACTCATTGGGCCAGCCGGGGTAATCGGCCGTATTGATGTGGGGCGTTTCGTCGAATTGGGGATAATTTCTGAGCAGCGCTCCTGTCTCCTTCGCCCACGACTGATGTCCCAACAGGTTGACCTGCGGCACAATCTCGATATCGTGCTTACGGCAGACTTCTACTATGCGCTTTACGTCTTCTCGCGAGAGCGGGTTCTCGTTGCAGAGTTCGGGATGAGAAGTATAAGCGTAATTATAATCGGTACGGAGGATTAAGAGGTTGAAGCGGGCAGGCGCCAGCTCTTCTTCCACAAACTTCAGGAATTGTTCCACGCCCGCCTTTTGGGGTGCGCCGATAGCCAATCCGCGAACAGGCAATACTTCATCAATGTGCTGCGCCATAGCAATACCACAGGAAGAAAGAAAGATAACGAGGGATAAGATAATGTGTTTCTTCATAACGTATAATGTTTAGTGTTTAACGTTTAATGTTAATGCATTGAATGCAAATATAGGAATTTTTCGTACTTTTGCACTCTAATACAACAAAGAATCATCAATTATGACAGATAAGATTAACGCGCTTCTGAAAGAAATAGAAGGGCTGACGGCTTCGGGCTTGGAAGAACTGGAAAACCTGCGTATAAAATACCTGAGCAAGAAAGGGGAAATAGCCTCCTTGATGAACGACTTCCGCAACGTTCCCGCCGAGCAAAAGAAAGAACTAGGGCAAAAACTCAACACCCTGAAAGTGCAAGCCCAAGATAAAATTAACGCCTTGAAGGATGCGCTGGAAAGCAACACCACTACCGACGATGTAATCGACCTTACGCGTACCTCCTATCCCTATCACGTAGGAACCCGCCACCCGCTTTCAATCATTCAGAAAGAGATATGCGACATCTTTGCCCGTCTTGGTTTCAGCATTGCCGAAGGCCCCGAAATAGAGGACGACTGGCACGTGTTCTCCTCTCTCAACTTCGCTGCCGATCATCCCGCCCGCGACATGCAGGATACCTTCTTTGTGCAACATGGCGCCGATGTATTGCTCCGCACGCACACCTCGTCGGTGCAAACCCGCGTAATGGAACGGTCGCAACCGCCCATCCGCATCATCTGCCCGGGACGCGTGTACCGCAACGAGGCCATCTCTTACCGTGCGCATTGCTTCTTCCATCAGGTGGAAGCCCTCTATATAGATAAAGACGTCTCTTTTGCCGACCTGAAGCAGGTGCTGCTCTACTTTGCCAAAGAGATGTTCGGCGAAAACACCCAAATACGCCTACGCCCGTCTTATTTCCCCTTTACTGAACCGAGCGCCGAGATGGATATCAGTTGCAACCTTTGCGGCGGAGAAGGCTGTCCTTTCTGCAAACACACGGGTTGGGTAGAGATAATGGGTTGCGGCATGGTAGACCCCAACGTGCTCGAGAACTGCGGTATCGACAGCAAAACATATACAGGCTACGCCCTCGGCATGGGAGTGGAACGCATCACCAACCTCAAGTATCAGGTGAAAGACCTGAGGCTGTTCTCGGAGAACGATGTAAGGTTCTTGGAGCAATTTCATCGAAGGGACTAATAGCACACGGATGACATCAGCCCCCTAAATCCCCCTAAAGGGGGACTTACGAAGCCCCCTTCAGGGGGTTGGGG
>DAIREI010000005.1:0-17520 GCA_036795675.1 Bacteroidales bacterium | reverse complement strand
GTTCTCTCCAATTATAATATATCTAGTTATAATATATCTAGCATGAAGTTGCGAATAATAATAGCTTGCCTACTATTCATACTGTTTTCTAACCCTGTCGATGCCAGAGCCTCATTCTGGCATACCGATAATGCCCGCTTTGATTCGCTGGCATTGCTGATTGAAGACGTGTACTATGAGAGGAACCGGAAACAGATAAACGACATTATTGAAGCTATGTATGCATTGGCCGAAAAGACTGGCCGGAAAAACCTATTGAGCTACGCTAAATATTGGGATGCGAGGAATTGCTTCCCTCAAAACATGCAACGAGCCGAAGCCCTGATAGATGAATGCCTCTTATCGACCGACAGCTTGACCGACAAATACGGCTATGCGCGCTTTATGCTATTGAAAGCAAACATCGTAACCGAACAGAACGATTTTGTAGGCGCATATCGCATCTATGAAGAATACATCCCTTATTTCGATGCGATAAAAGACAGCATATCGTTGGGCAATATCTATATATACGAAGGCAACCTAATGTGGAAATTGGCAAATTCGGAGCAAGCTCTTGCCTTGTATCAAAAAGCCAACGCCTACCATGAAGCATCTGGCGCACAGGTGATACAGGCAAAAAACAAACTGAACCTGTACAACATAAAATTCGAGCGGGGCGAAGGGGATGCTGTCTATCAGGAGTTGGAACAACTGATAGAAGACCCGCTAATCAAGCAAGACACATTGTTCCTGGTCAATGTGATGCTTACGTTGCATTCGGGCGCAACCAACGATTCGATAAGATTCAAGTATGCCAAGAAAGGCTACGACCTGGCCAAGCAGACAAACAATATGAAGCTGTTAAGCCGCGCTCTTATCAATAAGACCGACATGCATTTTAAGCGAAATGAGTTGGATAGTGCCGTGTATTATATCAGAACTGTTTATGACTATTCTAAAGAAAGCCTTAGCTTTAAGGAACTTCTATTGGCCTGCTTTGCTTTGTCTTATTATCACGAGAAAACGCAGAAGCCTGATAGTGCTCTGCATTACATAAAAGAATATGTAAACTGCCACGATTCCATCTATTCGCTGGAGAAGATATCGGCAATCAACCGCATACAAGCGCAAGCCTCTTTCGATAACTATCAGAAGCAAATAGAGGCGACCGCCGCCTTGGCCGAATATGAAAGGCGGAAAACTTTGCTCACCGCTTTGCTCATCCTCAGCCTATTCGTTCTGTTATGCGTAATATTATGGTATAGATGGCGGAAAGTGAAAACAGAGAAAAGGATAAAGGAACTGGAAAACCGGGAACTGAATAAGCAGCTGGAGACCGAGAAACTGCAAAACGAGAATTTCCAGTTGGAGATTGATTATAAAAACCGCGAGCTTTCTACACATACATTGATGCTGAACGAGAAAAATATCACCCTGAAGGAGATAAAGAAAGAGATAGAGAACATGAACCTCAACGGCAGCATCTCGCAAAAAGATAAGAAACACCTGGAAAAGCGAATCAACGAGCATCTGCAAGCCGATGATGAGTGGAAGTATGTAAAACAGCATTTCGAATCGGTGCATCCCGGCTTCTTCACCAAGTTGAAGGCTGTCGCCCCCATGCTCTCTGAAAACGAACTGCGCCTATGCGTTTATTTCCACATGGGGATGTCGACAAAAGAGATTGCACGCCTGCTTTCCATCCTTCCCGCCTCCATCAGCATGAACCGCTATAGGATACGTAAGAAACTCGACATAGACGAAGAAGTCATTTTAGAAGACTTCCTAAGGACGATATAATGCAATAGTCCGCTAATTGAACTAAAAACTAAAAGTGAAAAACTAAAAATTGGCGCGAAGCGAAGAAATAGACCGAAGGTCTGAAGGCAATGGCGTCGGACAACTTTTAACTTTTAGTTTTTTATCTTTTAGCTCATTTCGTGGTCAACTATAAATCTCACTGATAGGTGATTTTATACCCTTCCCCTTCAGAGAGCAGGCAGACGCCGTAGTCGCCTACCTGATAAGAAAAGATGTTTTTATTGTAATGCTTCATGATTGTCGGTTTGATGGCGGTCCGTAAGGTAGAACGAGTTGCAGGTCTTATGTTTTTTACGCCCCTGATAGCCGACATAAATAAATTGAGGTAAGAGTTGAAGCAAACGTTATCGCTTGCACAAATAGAAACAGAGCTTACGCAATAGTTGAGTGATGTTTTGCGCGAAAGTTTTCTGAATTATTAGGTTATTAAATTTTTTGGTGAACTGTGCCGGACTCGAACCGGCGACCCCTGCCCTGTCAAGGCAGTGCTCTGAACCAACTGAGCTAACAATTCAATAATGTGCAAACTTACATAAAAGATTTAAAAAAACAAAATCATGGCCAATAATATGTTATTTACTCAATCTACCTTTTTATATCACCTGCAGCATGTGCAGGAATATCAGCAGAATACCAATCGGAACAAACCAGCGGACGAGGAAGCGGAAAAGGCCGTAGGCGCGTAACTTGAGCTTGCCGCCGTTGGATAGCTCATCCCACACGTCGGCTTTTTTCATTTTCCAACCGACAAAGAGGGCGATAAAGAAGGCTCCGATAGGCATGAGTATGTTGCTGGAGAGGTAATCAAACAAGCCGAACAGGTTAAGGCCGAAGAGCTTGAAGTGCTCCAATGTTCCCATCGAAAGCGAACAGAGTGTACCGGTTATGGCCAGTACTATTCCTGAGCCGACAAGCGCTTTTTTGCGGGTTATCTTCAGTTCTTCGGTCAGGTAGGAGGTGATGACCTCCATCAACGAGATAGAAGAGGTGATGGCAGCTATCATTACAATAAGGAAAAAGGCGATGGCGAAGAATCCGCCTCCCGGCATGCTGTGGAACACCTGCGGCAACACCACAAACAGCAAGCGTGGCCCTTGGTCGGGACTAAACCCGAAGGCAAATACCGAAGGCAGTATCACCAATCCGGCCAAGAGCGCAAATATCAAATCCATAACAATGGTCATGATGGCTATGCGCGTCAGGTTCTCAGTCTTCTTCATATATGAGCTGTAGGTAATAACGCAGCCCATGCCCAGGCTGAGCGAGAAAAGCCCCTGCCCCAAGGCGTTGAGCACCACATTAGGCGTTACTTTCGACCAATCGGGCTTAATCATAAATTCAATGCCGGTAGAGGCGCCGGGCAGGCAAACGGAATAGATGGCCAACCCCAGCACCATCAATAAAAAGGATGGGCATGAGTATAACCGAATATCTTTCTATTCCTTTCTTTATCCCCGCCCACACAATGGCGATAGTAAGGAACAGAAAGAGCAGGTGCATGGCCACGGGCCAGACAGACGATGAGGCAAAATGATCGAAATAGACGGTGGCATCCTCCATTTTGTTAAAACCGAACTCGATGGAAGTGATAAAGTATTTGATTACCCATCCACCTACCACCGAATAGAAAGATAGAATAATAAAGGCGGTAATCACGCCGGTAAGCCCGGTAAGGAACCAGGGTGTACCCGGAGCCAGCTTCTTGAATGCGCCTACGGGATTGGCTTGCGCCCGGCGTCCGATAACAAACTCAGACAACATAAGCGGAAGGCACAGGATAAACATAAAACCGATGTATAGCAAAATAAATACGGCCCCGCCGTTGCTGCCTGCCATGTAAGGGAACTTCCATAGATTGCCCAGCCCTACCGCCGAACCTATCAGCGCCATCAGGGCGCCCATGCGTGAACTAAAGCCGTCTCTATTCATAATAGCTGTTCAATGTTTAATGTTGATTTTGCAGGACAAATATACAATTATTATATTAATTATTCGATTTTATTTTGAATGCAACTAAAAAGTAGTTACATTTGCATAAACAAACATTCAATGAGTAGTAAAGAAAAATTGATAGAACGGTTCAAGGTATTGCCGTCTGACTTTACATTTGATGAAATGGAACGATTATTGCGGGTGTTTGGTTATGTGAAATCAAATAAAGGCAAGACATCGGGTTCGCGAGTTATCTATAAAAATGAAGATAAACGCCCTATAATGCTTCATAAACCGCATCCGGGCAATATTATTAAGGCTTATGCAATGAAGCAGGTTTATGATGACTTAAAAGAAGCAAGATTTTTAAAATGAGGAAGATTGTTATGAATACATTAACTTATAAAGGCTATATTGGCTCTGTAGCATTCAGTGAAAAAGACAATGTGTTTTTCGGAAAGATAGAAGGCATTAATGGGCTTGTGAATTTCGAGGGGGAAAGTGTGAAAGAATTGAAGAGTGCTTTCCATGAGGCAGTAGATGATTATCTTACATATTGCGAAGAAGAAGGCATACAGCCTCACAAGAGCTATTCCGGTTCGTTGAATATAAGAATCTCTCCCGAAATACACAGCAGAATTGCCATGCTTGCCAGAGAAGCTGGCGTAACCATCAATGCTTATATAAAACAGACCTTGGAAAACGAGTTAAAAGCCGCGCATTGATAATACTCACTACCTATTTTGCAGGCAAATATACAATTATTTACTTTCCCTTTCGTTATATTAACGGATGAAAAGAGGGATTTACATACTGTTGGTACTGCTGCTATGCAATATAGCGGGGGTAAAAGCGCAATTCGAGTCGCAGATAAGCCAGTATTGGGCAGTCCCCAATTTCTTCAATCCCGGATATGCCGGCAGCAACAAGGGCAAGCTGGATATATCGGCTTTTGCCCGCCTGCAATGGATAGGCGTAGAGGGCGCTCCCCGTACCACCATGATAATGGCCGAAATGCCTATGACCTTTCTCGGCAGGGAACATGGCGTGGGCGCCGTGGTGTACAATGACCAAATCGGCCTCTTCAGCAATAGCGTCATGGGGCTTCAGTATGCCTACAAGCAGAAAATAGGCAAAGGCACGCTGAGCATCGGGTTGCAGGGCGGGTATGTAAGTTCGTCGTTCAAAGCCGACAGCATCAATGTGCCCGACCAGGAAGGAGCTATCAATCTACCTTCGGGGGCTTTGTCGGGCAATACCATCGACTTGGGTGCAGGTATTTATTTCTCTACCAAAAAGTTCTACGTAGGCCTCTCGGCCATGCACATCGTGGCTCCTAATCTGGAGCTTAATGAGCGATATGCAGTAGAAATACCCCGTTCTTATTATTTTACGGCGGGATACAATATACAATTAAACAATCCGTTATTAGAATTGCACCCTTCGGTTTTGGTGAAAGCCGTAGAGCCGAGTAATATCAAGGTAGAAGCCGATTCAACGGTTCAGATTGTTGAAAAAGGCGACATCATGAAGGCGATGTGGAAGCAGACCCAAATTGATGTATCGTTGCGGTTCACCTATAATAAAATGCTGTGGATAGGCGCTTCGTGGAGGGGAGCGACCTTCGACAGGGGCGAATCGGCGGTAGTGATGATAGGCGGAAAGTTCAAATCGTTTGCCTTGGGTTATTCTTTCGATTATCCGCTCAGCCCGATAGGCAGCAGTACCTGGGGTAGCCACGAGTTGTTCCTGAAGTATATACTCGACATGGACAACAAGAAAAAGCGAAGTAAGAAACATAAAAGCGTAAGAATATTATAGTATTATATATGAGAAAATTAGTTTTCTATGCGATAACAGTTCTTGTCTTGGTCTCCTGCGGCAGATCGGGCGGAGGAGTAGGAGGAGAGCTTACCGGCGTTAAATCGGCCTCATGGAGCGAACCTAATCCTCATGGTATGGTTCTCATCAAACGGGGATCGTTCCAGATGGGACCTCAGGAGAATGATACCTTGTGGGGTGTATTCGGCAATCCGAAAGGAGTTTCGATCGATGCCTACTGGATGGACGATACGGAGATAACCAATGCCGAGTATCGCCAGTTTTTGCATTGGGTGAGAGACTCCGTCATTCGCGAACGCCTGTTCGATCCCGCAATCGGAGGCAACGACCTTTTTAAGATAATAGAAGACCGCGAAGGCAATCCGCTCGAACCGCCTATCCTCGATTGGAAGAGGCCTATCCCTACCGAACGGAGGGCTAACGAAGACGAACTGATAGCCATCGAGAGCGTAAACTGGACAAATCCCATCACGGGCGAAGTAAAACTCGACCCCCAACAAATGGTGTATAAATATGAAGTGTTCGACCATACCGGTTATGCCTTGCGGCGCAATCGCCTCAATCCCGAAGACAGGATAAGGAATACAGATCTGGCAACCAACTACAATGAGATGGTGATGATATCGAAAGATACGGCTTACTTCGACGATGAAGGGCGCGTAATAAGAGAAACCATTACCCGTCAGCTAAGTTCGATATGGGATTTCTTACACACTTATATTGTCAATATCTATCCCGACGAAACGGTTTGGGTAAACGACTTCCCCAATGCCAACAACGAAACCTACATGCGCCTCTACTTCAATCATCCCGGTTACGATGACTACCCCGTAGTGGGCGTATCGTACGAGCAGGCGATGGCTTTCTGTGCCTGGCGCACCGAGTTCCTGAAGATGTCGTTGCCGGCCAATGTAAGGAACAATGTAGAGCCTTACCGTCTGGCTACCGAGGGCGAATTTGAATATGCCGCCCGTGCAGGTAAATCGGAGAACAAATATCCCTGGAGTAGCGACGGTACAACAGGAGATAAAGATTGCTTCTTAGCCAACTTCAAGCCCGGCGACGGGAACTACACCGAAGACGGTCATCTTATTCCCGCCCGCGTAGGGTCTTATTCGCCCAACGAATTCGGGTTGTACGATATGGCGGGCAATGTAGCCGAATGGACATCGACGGCTTACCTCGAATCAGGTCCCGAAATCATGAGCGATATGAATCCCAAGTACTTCTACCGTGCAGCCAAAGAAGACCCCTATTCTATGAAACGAAAGGTGGTAAGAGGCGGCTCGTGGAAAGACCCGGCGCACTTTATCCGCTCAGACATCCGCTCGTTTGAATACCAGAACGAACAACGCTCTTACATTGGCTTCCGTTGCGTACGCACCCAGGTAGGAGTTGGAAAAAGAAAATAACAACAAATTCAGATAATAAAGTAAACACGATAAAACCATGATGGGATTTCATAAAAAGACAATGAATTTCATAGAGAAGTTCCTCTCCGGCGAAAAAGGGAGGAGATTCTTTCAGATATTCTATAACCTCGGAGCAGCCATTGTAGTAATCGGCGCCCTTGCCAAGATAAACCACTGGCCTTATGGGCTGGGTTCTATACTATTGGCTGTGGGGTTGATTACGGAGTTCTTCGTATTCTTCATCTCGGCGTTCGACCGTCCGGCCAAAGAATATGAATGGGACAAGGTGTTCCCCGTACTCGATAACGAAGAAGAAAGTCGTCCTTCCTTTGGTGGAGGTGGCGGCGGTGGCGGCTACGCAGGTGGTAGCGGCTCGGGCAGCGGTTCCGGCGAATACAAAGGCACAGCATCGGGCGGTTCCGGTGGTGGCGGAGGAACTGTCATCATTGGCGGTGGCGGCATGGCCGACGGCGTAACCATGGAAGGCGGTATGGCTCCCGGCGCTATGGGCAGCGGAGGTCCCGTTATCCTTGGCGGAGGCGGTGGTGGCGGAGGCTACTACGGCGGTGGAAGCGGTTCGGGCGAAGGCGGCGGACCAAAATCGTCGGTAGAAGCCGTAGAAGGCATGACCACGGGACAAATACGCCAATCGTTTGGTATACCCAATGCCGTAGAACTTTCGGAAGAAGATACCAATGCCCTTACGTCCAGCATCAAGAAGATGGCCGCAGCGGCCGACCAGTTGGGCAAGATGGCCGAGATGACCGAAGCCACGCAAGTTTACCTCGATCAGGTAACTGCCATGTCGGAAGATATGAAGAAGTTCAGCGATGTAACCAACAGCCTGACTGATGTATCGGATATCCTGTTGAATTCATATAAGAGCATTACCGACAATTCAGACGGTATCAACCAATCGTCGAGAGGCTATGTACATCAAATGGAGAATCTGAATCGCAATATTCAAGGATTGAATACAATCTACGAAATACAGCTGAAGAGCGTAAGTTCGCAAATCGATGCCATCGAACGCATCAATGCCGGACTGATGCGCATCAAAGACCTTTACGAAGGCTCTATTGTCGACAGTTCGGTATTCCGTAGCGAGACTGAAAAGATGGCTCAGCAGTTGCATGCCCTCAACGGGGTGTACAACCGCCTGCTCAATGCCATGACCATGAATATGTACGGTTCGGGCACGGCCGGAGGTTTCAACCCTCCCCCGGGATTTAATCCGGGCGCTGGCTTTAATCCACAAGATAATCCGTAATCAAGAACTAAGAACTAAAAGCTAAAAATGACGCGAAGCGTATATAACTTGGCTTTTGGTTTCTCAATACATAGTTCTTAATTTATAGTTTTTAGTTTTTAACTTATAGTTTAATTATAGATGGCTTCAAGTAACTTATCCCCAAGGCAGAAGATGATTAACCTGATGTATCTGGTATTCATCGCCATGATGGCCCTCAACGTCTCGTCGGAGGTGTTGGAAGGTTTTGAATTGGTGGAAGAAGGTCTGTTGCGTACCGTAAAATCGTCATCCCAAAATAATGAGCGCATATATGGCGACTTAGAAACCTATTATGCCAACAATCCTGAGAAAGCAGGCGCTTGGTATGAAAGCGCGACACAGGTGAGGGATCGCTCGAATGAATTGTTCGATTATATACAAGACCTGAAAGTAAGGATAGTAAAGAGAGGCGACGGCAAAGACGGCGACCCCGAGCATCTGAAACATCCCGACGACCTCAACGCTTCGCAGGAAGTGATGTTCGAGCGTGGGAAAGACGATGCAAAGAAACTCAAGGTAGACCTGGAAAGCTACCGCGGGTTTATTACAAGCATGGTTACCAATCCGTCCATTAAGAATATCATCGAGAGCAACTTCAGCACCGAACCCTCGGCCAAGGCCAAGGAGAATGGGCAAAGTTGGGAAGAATCGATGTTTTGGAACATGCCCATGGCGGCGGCCATTACATTGCTCACTAAGATGCAGAACGACATTCGCTACGCCCAAGGGGAAGTATTGTCTGATCTGCTGAAGAATATCGACGTGTCTGACCTTCGCGTGAACACCACCGAGGCTTTCGTTATTCCCGAATCGCAGACCGTGATGCGGGGCGGCGTTTACCGTGCCAATATCGTTTTGGCGGCAGTCGACTCCACCTTGAGGCCTACGGTACATGTTAATGGGCAGGACTTGCCTGAATCGGCCAACGGCGTATATACGGCAGTGGCTAGCGGCGCAGGACCAAAGACCGTATCGGGATATGTGGAGATGCCCCGCGGCGATGGCTCGATGCTTCGTCAGGAGTTCTCTACCCAATACATGGTGGTGGAGCCGAGCGCTACCATCGCTCCTGTGATGATGAACGTGCTTTATATGGGCATCGACAACGATATCAGCATCGCGGCCAATGGCGTTGCAACACAGAACTTAACGCCCACCATGACCAATGGCACATTGACCAACAAAGGCAATGGGATATGGACGGCTCGCCCGGCCAGAGCCGGAGTTGAAGCTGAAATTACCGTGATGGGTACCGTTGCCGGCCGCAGCCAGATGATGGGACAAGGCAAATTCCGCGTACGTCCCTTGCCAGACCCCACTCCTTATATATCTATCAAGGACGCCAACGGTAATAGCGTTAAGTTCAACAGAGGTCCTTTACAACGAAATGTTCTTTTGAATGCAGGCGGTGTAAGGTCGGCTATCGACGATGGTATACTTGATATAGAATTTACGGTGTTGCGCTTTGAGGTAGTAACCAACGACTCGTTCGGCAATACGATACGTAATATCTCCAATGGTCAGAACTTTTCGCAAGCGCAGATCGATCAGATACGTAAACAGGCGCGCGGGAACTCCCTTTTTATCAGTAATATCAGGGCAAGAGGACCGGGAGGAGATGAAAGAGATTTGAAGACAGCATTGGAAATAATAATAAATTAAGAGAAGATACTATATGAAACCCTTGTATTATATTGCATTATTCGCTTTGCTTTTCGTTTTTGCGCAAGAAACATTTGCACAGGACGAACAGCCGGGAAGGCGGGGAAGAACAAGAGGAACCGATGCCACCGGTCAACAACAAAGCGGACTACCCGATCTGACGGAAAGAGCGCGCATCAAGAACTCAATTCCATTAAGCAGCCCCGAGACTGCCGTTTGGCTTCGCGAGATTTATCGTTCGCTCGACCTCGAACAGGAGAGTAACGCAGCCTTATATTACCCGGTACAGCCCATCGGCAAGCGGATGAATCTCTTTACCTTGCTGTTCCGTTTACTCAACGATGGCAAGATAAAAGCCTATACCTACGAAGACGGACGAGAAGTCTTTACCGATGACCTGGCAATTGATTTCAAAGAAATGCTGGATAAGTATCAGATATACTATACCATCGAAGGTGCCGGAGATAACGTTCGTTATAAGATAGACGATATGGACATCCCCGGCAATGAAGTAACGCGCTATATGATTAAGGAAGCCTACTACGTAGACGAAGCTACCGGTACCTACCATTCGCAAGTGATAGCGCTCTGCCCGCTTTTGGTGAGGGTAGACTATTATACCGGAGCCACACAAAGCAATCCGTTATTTTGGGTGTCTTACGAAGAAATACGCCCCTACCTGTCGCGCGAGCTGATCATGACTTCCAACTACAACAACGCCCTCACTTATACCATGGACGACTACTTCACCAAGCAGATGTACTCGGGTGAAATCATCAAAACGACCAACCTGATGAACCTGACCCTTGAGCAACAAGTGTCCAGGCAAATGGAGCAGATAGCCTTCGAACAGGCCGATGCCATGGGCGGTGCTACAGAGTATTATGATGGAGAAGACTTGGAAAATGCTGAAGCCATGGCTATGGCCGAAACCCCTGTTGCAGAAGAAGAACTGGTACTGATGATAGCCGAAGGCGACTCAATTGCCAAACCACTTACACGCGAAGACTTCCTGAAGCTGGCGCAAGACAGCATAGAGCATCAACTAAAAGCCTTCAACGAAGGTCTGTGGGTGTACAGCGATTCCATTGCCAAGAGGCAAGCCGAAGAGGCTGAGCAAGCCAAAGGCAAGAAGAAATCGAAGAAGGAAAAGAGCGAAAAAGAGAGTAAACCAAAAGAAAGCAATAAGAGCAGCGAAAAAACAACTCCCACCCGAAGCGTAAGACGGGGACGGTAATGAATCTCTATTGGCAAATATTTATCACCTTTGCCAAAATAGGGGCATTTACCATCGGCGGCGGATATGCAATGCTACCGTTGATACAGAAAGAAATAGTTGAAAAAAAGAAATGGATAAGCGAAGACGACTATGTAGACATGGTGGCTATTTCGCAGTCCGTTCCAGGCATCTTAGCCGTTAATATATCTATACTTACAGGTTATAAACTAAAAGGAAATATGGGCAGTATAGTAGCCACGCTCGGCTCTATATTGCCTTCATTTTTAATAATACTGGCCATTGTGATGTTTGCCCGGCAATACTTAGATAACCCGACTATCGAAAAGATGTTCAAAGCCATACGTCCTGCCGTGGTTGCTCTGATAGCTGTTCCCGTATTTACTACTGCCAAAACCGTCGGTATCAACATCCGTACCATTATCATACCCATCGCAGCCGCCGTCCTAATCTGGGCGCTGGGCATTTCGCCCGTATTTATCGTACTCGCCGCAGCCGCGGGAGGTCTTTTCTATGGGTATTATATAAGGACAAAGAAAAAATAAAGAGGGTTCTCTTCAGTTTTGACACACTCTCTTCACAAAGTAATGATTCTCATTTTCTGCGGTCAGTGTGACGTCCACGCTTAGAGCTAAGCAGGAGCTTTGTTTCTTGCACGATGAAAAGACCCCCTCTTTGGGAGAGGGGCAGGAGGAGGCGATACTCAACATTTATTTGGAATCTTTATAAACAAGCCTGCGGATGAGGTTATTTTTGCCCGCTTGTTTTGCTTATTTCTGTATCTTGTTTTACCTTTGTACCTGTATTAATCTAAAATTTTGAGAAAATGGCTTACGTAATTACAGATGATTGCATTGCTTGTGGAAGCTGCATAGACGAATGTCCGGTAGAGGCTATCTCTGAAGGTGACATCTATAAAATAGATCCCGATTTGTGCACCGACTGCGGCTCTTGCGCCGACGCTTGTCCGTCTGAAGCAATCCATCCGGAGTAAACAAAAGAAGTCTGTTGGCTTATGTAATATAAGGCAACATTGTAAGACTATAAGAGAGTTGCGGGTAATGCCTGCGACTCTTTTTTATACCCGATTACAAGATAAATATTGTCTTCTGTGGGAAAAGTACTATTTTTGTATTTGTTATTAACATCTAATATCATATATCATGACTAAACCATTTGTAATGGGAGTTGACATAGGCGGCACCAACACGGTATTCGGCGTAGTAGATTCACGCGGACAGCTATTGCAGCAGGGTTCGATAAAAACCGGCGACTACAACACAGCCGAAGAATACCTGGCTCATCTTACCCCCGAGATGAACTGGGTGATTGAAGAGGCCGGCGGTAAGGATAAATTCCAAGGGATAGGCATCGGCGCCCCCAACGGCAATTACTATACGGGTACGATTGAGGATGCAGCCAACCTGCGCTGGGCTCATAAGACCGTTGTTCCATTAGCCCAAATGGTGAAGGAGGCAACCGGCATACCTACAGCTCTCACCAACGATGCCAATGCAGCCGCTGTGGGCGAGATGACCTACGGAGTAGCCAAAGGAATGAAAAACTTTATTATGATAACCTTAGGCACGGGTGTAGGTAGCGGAATTATAATAGGCGGGCAATTGGTTTATGGTCACGACGGCTTTGCGGGCGAACTCGGTCATACCATTATTCGCCGCAGAAACGGCCGTATGTGTACCTGCGGTCGCCAAGGATGCCTCGAGGCTTACACCTCGGCACGGGGGATAGTGCAAACGGCTCGCGAGATGACCGAAGCGGGCAAGAAAGAAACCCTGCTCTCGGCTTACAACATGGATACGCTTACACCGAAAGATGTGCATGACTTAGCCCTTCGGGGAGACGAAGTAGCCGTTGATGTATTCACCTATACCGGACATGTATTGGGTGAGGCCTTTGCCAACTTCATCGCCTTTTCCAGCCCCGAAGCTATCGTGCTGTTCGGCGGCCCGACGAAAGCAGGCAACTTCCTGCTCGACCCTATCCGTGAAGCCTTGGAAGAACACCTGCTATTTATATATAAAGGAAAGACTCAATTGTTGCTGTCTCAATTGCCTGAAAGCGACGCTGCCATTTTAGGCGCAAGTGCACTCGGATGGGAGATGAAACAGTGAACAGTTATCAGTAAACAGTTATCAGTAGGGACGAATAATTATTCGTTCTAAATGATATGAAAGAAGAAATTGACAAGGCATATAATATAGTAGTTCAGGGTGGGGTTATCCTCTACCCTACCGATACGATATGGGGGATTGGTTGCGATGCTACCAATGCCGGGGCGGTGCGCCGTATCTACGAGATAAAGCAGCGTTCCGATGCCAAATCGATGCTGGTACTACTTGATACGAGCGCCAGGCTCGATTACTATGTAGAGGTTCCCTATATTGCGCTTGACTTGATGGAAGTATCCGACAAACCGCTGACTATCATCTATCCTCATGCCAAGAACCTTGCGCCTGAGTTGATAGCCGACGACGGCAGCATAGGTATACGTATCACCCACGAGGCTTTTTCGCAAGGATTGTGCCGCAAGCTGCGCAAACCGTTAGTCTCTACCTCGGCCAATGTGAGCGGAACGCCAAGCCCGGCCTGCTTCGATGAAATAAAAGAAGAGATTATTCGTTCGGTAGATTATGTGGTGAACTACCGGCGCAACGATACGAAGCCCGCCAAACCGTCGAGCATCATCCAAGTGGACGATGGAGGACTGATAAAGATAATTCGCAAATAATGAAGAAAAGAACACAGCGACTTAAATACCTGACGTCCGATTTCTTATCGGGAGCGTTGGCGTGGCTCGTGTTCAACGTTATTCGTTATTATCTTATCGCCCAATACCAAGGATTTGACTCGTTATCTTTATTCTTGCTCTCCAACGATGTGCTGAGGGGGCAACTCATTATTCCTTTCGGCTGGATTATCCTTCATTATTATTCGGGCTACTACAATAAGCCCTTGGAGAAGTCGCGCCTGTCGGAGTTCTTCACCACCTTTGCCGCCGTATTTATCGGTACCATCGTCATCTTCTTTACCGTTGTACTAAAGAACCTGCCGTCTTCTTTCTCTATCTATTACCAGCAGTTTTTCTCGCTATTCATCATTACCTTCTTATTAACCTACATAGGTAGGTACATCATTACCGGGCAATCGATGCGGAAAATTCGCCGGCGCGAATGGACTATCCGGGCATTGATATTGGGCAATGGAAAACAAGCTGAACAAGTAACCAACTTGCTAAAAAAGCCCTCGGAAGCTCCGGGCTATACCATTTGCGGCTATATCCATACCGAATTTGATAAAAGCGATATACTTCCTTCCGAAGGAACTATCGACGACCTAAACCACATTATCCAAGATAAGCACGTAGAGGAACTGATAGTGGCAGTAGATACCGACGATAACGACGAACTGTTGAGCCTGCTTTATTCCCTTTATCAGTATAAACTTCCCATTAAACTACCCGTTTCATACACGCGCCTGCTTACAGCGCGGATGAAGATTAATACCATAACCGGGTTGCCGTTGATGGATGTAACTGCCAACAATTTCTCGGAATATGAAAAGAACATCAAGTTAACACTCGATAAAGTAGTGTCGGCTTTATTGCTGGTATTGCTTTCTCCGCTTTATCTCTACCTGGCAATACGGGTAAAGAACGATTCGCCCGGGTCTGTCTTCCTCCGGCAGGAACGGATAGGCTATCGGGGGGAACCTTTCACCATCTATAAGTTCCGCACCATGCGCGAAGATGCGGAGAGCGAAGGCCCCTCACTTTCCAGTCCGCACGACAAACGGATTACCCGTTTCGGGCAAGTGATGCGCAAGTACCGCCTCGACGAGTTCCCGCAGTTCTGGAATGTACTGAAAGGCGACATGAGCCTGGTAGGTCCCCGCCCCGAACGGCGATACTACATTGAAAAGATAGTAAAGATTGCTCCTTATTATTATATGCTTCACAATGTGCGCCCCGGTATTACCTCGTGGGGTATGGTAAAGTACGGCTATGCCTCGTCGGTAGAGGAAATGATAGCCCGTATGGAATATGATGTGCTGTATTACGAGAATATGTCGTTGGGCTTGGATATGAAGATATTGATATATACAGTAAGAACAATTATAACCGGCAAGGGAGTTTAGCATGGAAAAGAAGACTTGGTTCGATAAGTTACTGGTATGGCGCGAGCGCTACATTAAGGAGAAGCACTTTATTCTTCTCCTTAGCCTGGTGATAGGTATACTCACGGCCTTCTCCGCTATCTTGCTGAAAGGTGGCATCCATTATATACAAGACTTCCTCACGGGTTTTATCGAACGATACGGCGCCAACTGGCTTTACCTTATCTATCCGAGTATAGGGATATTACTATCGGGCTTGTTTGTCAAATACATTGTTAAGGACGACATCGGGCACGGGGTGACCAAGATACTCTTCGCCATCTCGCAACGCAAAAGCCGCATAAAGCCGCACAATACCTGGTCGTCGCTGGTGGCCAGCTCCATCACCATCGGTTTTGGGGGATCGGTAGGAGCGGAGGCCCCTATTGTACTTACCGGCTCGGCTATTGGCTCCAACCTGGGACGTATATTCAAAATGGAGCAACGCACGCTGATGCTTTTGGTAGGTTGTGGAGCTGCCGGAGCCATCGCTGGCATCTTCAAGGCGCCTATTGCCGGCCTGCTCTTCACCATCGAAGTCTTGATGCTCGACCTTACCGCCGGCGCAGTACTTCCTCTGCTCATTGCTTCTGTATCAGCTGCCTGCGTATCCTACATTTTCACCGGCACGGAAGCCATGTTTAAGTTTACCCAAATGGAAGTATTCGCCATGGAGCGTATCCCCTACGTATTACTGCTTGGCGTACTGTGCGGGTTATTGGCTTTATACTTTACGCGGGCTACAATCTGGTTCGAAGGCATCTTCCGCAAGTTGGAGACTTTTTGGAAGAAATTCTTTTTCGGCGCAGGCATACTCAGCATATTGATATTCTTACTTCCACCGCTATACGGCGAAGGCTACGATACTATAGGTATTTTACTGAGCAATCAGTACAGTATGCTGCTCGACGGGAGTCTATTTACCAATGTGGCAGACAATTGGGGAGGCATACTCATCTTCGCCCTGCTTATCATCCTCTTGAAAGTATTTGCCACAAGCGCCACCAATGGCGGGGGCGGCTGCGGGGGGATATTTGCACCCTCGCTGTTCTTGGGCTGTGTTATCGGCTTTGCCTTCTCCTACTTGTTCAACCACATCTTCCCCGGTTATTTGCCTCAAGAGAACTTTGCCCTGATGGGTATGGCCGGAATGATGGCCGCCGTGATGCATTCGCCGTTGACGGCCGTGTTCCTCATTGCCGAACTTACAGGAGGATTTGACCTATTCCTTCCCTTAATGATAGTAACCATAAGCGCTTACTTCACCATTATGCTCTTCGAGAAGCACAGTCTTTACTCCATCCGTTTGGCCAAAAAGGGCGAATTACTCACTCACCATAAAGACAAAGCAGTGCTTACCTTGCTGGATGTGAAGAGCGTAATAGAAGATGATTTTATAACCGTGATGCCCGAAATGACCTTGGGCGATATGGTAAAAGCCATTGCCCAATCGTCGCGCAATGTATTTCCCGTAGTGGATGATAATAATGTATTGAGAGGCATTGTCTTGTTGGATAATATCCGCAATATCATGTTCCGTCCCGAACTATACGACCGCTTCAATGTGAAGAAGTTTATGGTGTCGCCCCCGGCCAAGATTTACAACGATATGACTATGGAACAGATTATGCGCATCTTTGATGATACCAAGGCGTGGAACCTGCCCATCATCGACCGCAGCGGGGTATACCAGGGCTTTGTATCGAAATCGAAGATATTTAATGCCTACCGCGATGTGCTGGTAGAGAACTTTTCGGATGATGTCTGATAATATGAGAATAGTATATCTCGGTACCCCCGATTTTGCTGTTGCTCCACTTAAAGCTTTGGTGGAGGGCGGATACAATGTTGTTGGCGTGGTGACCATGCCCGATAAAGCTGTGGGGAAGCACCATAGCGAACTGCAAGCAAGCCCCGTGAAACGGTATGCCCAATCGGTGGGGCTGCCTGTGCTACAGCCGGAGAAACTGAAAGACCCCGTTTTTCTTGAAGCGTTGAAGGCTTGGAATGCCGATTTACAAATAGTCGTCGCCTTCCGTATGTTGCCCGAGGCGGTGTGGAATATGCCCCTGCTGGGCACGTTCAATCTTCATGCGTCGTTGCTTCCGCAATACCGGGGGGCTACCCCTATTAATCAGGCGATTATCAACGGTGAAAAAGAAACCGGC
>DAIREI010000004.1:0-18761 GCA_036795675.1 Bacteroidales bacterium | reverse complement strand
CCGGGAGCCGAACGGTACGGTGCGTGGAGTTTTATTACCGGCACGGTACTAACCGCTATTTTGGCCGTAGCCATATCCATTCCCTTTTCGTTGGCGCTGGGCTTATACACCGGCGATCTGCATCGCGGGCGACGGATTTCGCGGTGGATAGGCTATATTATCGACTATGCCGCCGTGCTGCCTTCCATCATTATCGGCATTTGGGGCTATTATATATTGCGGCCGATACTCATCTCGCTTAACATTGGCGACCAAGGGTTTGGTATTTTGTCGGCGGCCATCGTGCTTTCGCTGATGATTACCCCCTATTGTGCCCGCTTTTGTACTACCCTTATCAGGCAAATACCCACTTCGCTGAAAGAGGCGGCCGCCGGTTTGGGTGCCAACCGCATGGAGACGGCTTATAAGGTGATATTGCCCTTGACGGGAAACGGTATCCTGGGCGCTCATGTATTGGCCTTGGGTCGCGCCTTGGGCGAAATGGTTATCGTGTCTATCATGATAGGTAATACCTTAGGCATGCCGCAAAGTATCAACGATACCGGAAGCTCGATGTCAAGCCTGCTGGCCAACCAATTTGGCGGTGCCGGCGACCTGAAGTTCAGCGCTATAGTAGCCGTTGCATTCTTGTTGTTTATGCTTACGCTAATAGTAAACCTGATAGGAAGATTAATTATCAATAAGTCGTCCGGCCGATGAAGAGAACGATAAAATACAGAACAATAACCGACAAGCTATACGCAGGCATAGTTTACTTCTTTGCCGTCGTTGCCTTGCTTCCCTTTCTGTGGATTGCGTTCGAACTGCTGCGCAAGGGCCTACCCCGTATCAGCTTCGAGTTCTTTACCCAATCGTGGCCCGGTGCATTGCGGTCTATATTACTCAGCAGTAGCGGCGACCCGGTAGTGGGCGGTATAGCCAATGCGCTTATCGGCAGTTTTCAGATTATCATCCTTGGGGTATTGATGGCCTTTCCTATCGGTCTTGTAGTGGGAGTATATATGTTTGAGAACGAAGGAAGAAAGTTTTTCAAGGCGGTGAAGCTGTCGGCCGAGTTGCTGCACGGTACGCCTTCCATCATTATAGGTGTAGTGGCCTACTTCTGGATAACTATGAACTTGCATTCCTTTTCGGCCTTGGCGGGCGCTGTAGCTTTGGCTATAATCATGTTTCCCACCATTGCCCGGTACAGCTATACGGCATTGAAGCAAGATGCCTCGGCCATCAAAGAAGCCGGTATTGCCTTGGGCGGCTCCAACTTCCAAGTGCTTATACGGGTGTTGCTTGCTACCTCGTTGCGCGGCATCTTATCGGGGGCTTTTCGCGCTATAGCCAACTCGTTCGGCAAAATATCTCCTTTGCTCTTTACGGTATTGGGGGCTTCGATGGTGAACTGGAGCATAAAAGACGCTTCTTCTTCCTTGCCTTGGATACTGTGGAACAATTACGAGCTTACCCACCTCTCGGAATTGCTATGGCCGGCCATGCTTACGCTGTGCGTGCCGGTTTTCTTATTCAATTTTCTTGCCGGGATAATACAAAAACCTAAAACGAACAAATGATGAGCGCTCAACCTTTTCTCGAGATAAAAAACCTCACTGTTGCTTACCCAGACGGTGTAAAGGCGATAAAGAACCTGTCGGCCGTGATTAACCGCAACTCCGTTACCTCTATCATCGGGTCGGACAACGGCGGCAAGACCACCCTGCTCAGGGCATTGAACCGGATGCACGAACTCTACCCCAACATCAGGCGCGAGGGCGATATACTGCTCGAAGGGCGAAGCATCTTCGGCATGAACCCCATGGAGGTAAGGCGGAAAATAGGTTTGGTATTCTATCAGGCTATGCCTTTTATGAATATGAGCATCGCCAAAAATGTGATTTCGGGCTACAGCCTCAATCGTATAAAGTTATCGAAAGAAGAGAAAGAAAGGCTTATTGAGGAGAATCTGGAGAAAGTAGGACTTTGGGGAGAAATAAAAGACCTGCTGGATAAGAAACCCTACATCTTGCGGCGCGGTCAACAGCAACGCTTGTGCATTGCGCGCACCATAGCCCTGGAGCCGGAGATAATCCTGCTCGATAATCCTACGGCCTCTATCTCTACCTACTGTGTCAATATTATCGAGAACATGATAATGGAACTGAAAGAGAAGCATACCTTGGTATTGGTACCCAACAGCATCGTACAGGCCGGCCGCTTGTCGGACTATATCATGTACATCGAAACCGGCGAACTGATAGAGTACAACACTGCCAACAATATCTTGGTGAACCCGCAAAACGAACTTACAGAAAAATATATTACCGCCGAAACGGAATAAATAATACCCCAATACCATGAGCAACAGCATCAAAAACCGGCAATTTACACGCTTGCACGACAGCTTCGAGAGCCTCTCGGAGAAGTTGATGGCGCAGTATGGCTTAGTAGAAGATAACTTCCGCAACCTGGGCGAGGCAGCCGTGGAACAGAAGCTGGAAGACAACGAGAACGCTATCGACCAGTTGGAGAAAGACGTTCGCGTAGAGTTTGTAAACTCCATCCTGCTGTTTAGCCCCCGTGCCAAAGAGCTTAGGAAGATTATCACCTACCACGACCTGACTAATTTGCTGGAAGAAAGCGGTGATATTTTGATGTATATTGCCCAATTATTGAAAAAAGTAGACTACAAAATAGAGGAGTTTGACAATTTAGTTGTATTTTTGATGAAAATGTTTGCCGAGGCCAAGCAAATGATGAGCAACGCGCTCTTCTCTTTCTATTACGAAGACAGCTCGGTATCGTATAAAACGATTAAAGAATATAAGAGCATAGAGGAATATCGGAATGAGTTGGCCGACTCGCTGGTGGTGGAGTTTCACGAAGTACCCCTTAGCGAACAGGAACTGATAAACATAATAAGCCTCAACAACGCAGCCGACTGCATAAGGCAACTGGCAGAGAACAGCGTAAACATGGCCAAGGCAACCGTCTACCTGATAGAAGGGAAAGACATCCGGCACGAAAGAATAGACGAATAAAACGATACAATAAAATTATGGCAGACGAAAAGATACTGATTGTTGATGACGAAGAAGATATTCGCGAGATACTGGAGTTCAACCTCGAGAATGAAGGCTACCTTATCGACACGGCATCCTCGGGCGAAGAGGCATTGGAAAAGATAACCCCAGAGCATCAATTGGTGTTGCTCGACGTAATGATGGGAGGCATATCGGGCTACCGCACGGCCGAAAAGATGAGAAAGAATAACATCCAAACCCCCATTATTTTCCTTACGGCCAAAAATACGGAGAACGACATGCTTACGGGTTTCTCGGTAGGAGCCGACGATTACATCTCCAAGCCCTTCTCGGTAAAAGAGGTGATAGCGCGCATCAAGGCTATCCTGCGCCGGGGCGCCATTGCCGAGCATCAGGTAACCGAAGATGCCGACGTTTTGTCTTACGGAGACATGAAACTCAACCTGAAAACCAAGCACCTGGAGGTAAAAGACCGGAGCATTGTGTTGACCAAGAAAGAGTTTGAGATACTGAGCCTGCTGATGAAAGACCCTAAACGCATCTATACCCGCGAAGAAATACTGGACAAGGTGTGGCAAGGCGAAAGTTATGTGCTGGAGCGTACGGTAGATGTACACATTGCCCGCCTCAGGAAAAAGCTCGACGAATACAGCATCTACATAACCAACCGTTCGGGCTACGGATACGCTTTCAACGATTTAGCAAACACCAATGAAGTTTAGCCGCATTCAACAAATCTTCTTCTACCTGCTGGGTTTACTCTTCGTATTCACGGCCATTGCCACCTATTTTATTTTGCAGGAAGAATATATCCTGAAACAAGACGTCATCAAATCGAGGCAGATGGCCTACGTACAGGTAGTGGATGAATTCATTGCCAAAAACAAGATGAGCATAGAAGACACCCGGCAGATGGACGACTTCCTCAGCCTCTTCCCCGACGAGTTGCGCCTGTCTGTCATCGACCCGCAAGGCAACATATTATATCACAATAAAGTAAAAGACCTCTCTACACTCGATAATCAGAATGCCAGCATCGAAGTAAAGCGTGCCCTCATTGATGGCGAGGGCTGGAGCAACCGGGTATCGTCGGTTAGCGGTACAAGTTCTATATTCTATGCCTATTACGATAAAGACCTCAACGTAATTATCCGTATAGGCCTGCCCTTTACCGATCAGCTCAAACAATCCATGTCGCCCGGCAAACCCTTTATCTTCATCGCTTCTATTACCTTTCTTTGCGTAGCGGTACTGTTCTTTATTCTTTTCTACCAATACCACCTCTCGTTTAAGAAACTGAAAGATTACATCCTCTCTTTCGGTAGCATAGGCAGGCCCATCAGCGCAGCCGAAATGCCGCAAGACTTGCGCGAGCTGAGCGGAGTGATAAAACAAGTGTTCGACGAGCTGAAAGAAAGCGAAGACGGCAGTACGGTAGAGAAGGAGAAACTGCTGGAGCACTTCCATTATTCCGAAGAAGGAATATCCTTTTTCAATAAAGACTATACCAATCTGTATACCAATTCCTACTTTATTCAATACCTCAACAGCCTGCTCAACGAGCCTACCTTCGATGTGCAGAATATATTCAACAACAGTATATTCAGCGAAGTAACGCGTTTTATTGAGAACCCCGGCGATAAGACCGAATACAGCACCAAGGTGTTTGGCAACGGGTGTCACTATTTCGTACGGGTCATCATATTTGAAGACCGGAGTTTCGAAATTATCATTCGCGACGTGACGGAAATAGAAAAGGAATACTACGACAAGGCCGAACTCACCAACAACATCGCTCACGAAATAAAAACCCCTATTACCAGCATACGCGGCTACCTCGAAACCATAATGGAACACGAGAACCTGCCCCCGGCCAAGATGCGCAGCTTTGTAGAGCGATGCCATGTACAAACCCTCAGGCTGTCGGAGATTATCCAAGACGTAATACTCCTTTCGAAGACCGGCGACGCCCGCAACCTGTTCGAAATGGAAAAGGTGGATCTCTATGATTTGCTTACCCAGCAAGTAAAAATAGATTGCATGGAAAGCATCCGTAAGACCAACGCCAACATCGTGATGAACCTGCAGCCCGATGTAGCCATTATGGGCAATAAAACCTTGCTCTACTCCCTCTTCTTCAATCTGGGAACTAATGCCTTGAAGTATGCCGGCGAAAATGTAACCATTACCATTAATAATTATATGGAAGACGAGCAATTCTACTATTTCTCCTTTGCCGACAATGGGGTAGGGATAGACGAAAAACACCTCACCCACATCTTCGAGCGCTTCTACCGCGCACAAGAAGGCCGTACCCGCGACAAAGGCGGCTCGGGGCTGGGGCTGTCGATAGTAAAAGACGCCGTCACCTTCCACAACGGTACCATCCTGGCCAAAAACCGCCCCGAAGGAGGACTGGAATACCTCTTCACCTTGCGGAAATATTGAAATAATCTTTTTGTTTATCTCATTCTTTTTTGTTACTTTTGCGGTAGAATAGCCGTTAGCTATTAGCTGTTAGTGCACAGGGCGCGAATCGCTCATCACGTGCGAAGCACGCTCACAAGGCGCAGCCCTCACCAGCGAAGCCTCACAGGGCGCAGTCCTCACACCCTGTACACCCTTTAACCCCGACACTGTACACCCTCAAACCCCGACACTGTACACCCTCAAACCCCGACACTGTACACCCTCGCACCTCAAGGGTCTACACCTTTCAAGTCTTCAAGCCTATCAATGTCTCTTACTAAAATAGGTTTACAGGTTCGGGTTAATACTACTAACTGATGTTTACAACTTACAAAGTTAAAACTATTATCGGTTTACAATTTTATAATTAGCCCTTTCCCGATAAGAGATAGAGAAAATAAAAGTAAAAAACAAGCCATATCTTTTTTCATTTGAATCAAAAGTAATACTTTTACATTCAAATAGAAGAGATAAAACCAATGTATTCGTATTTTGAACGGGATATTAGCTGGCTTTCCTTTAACTATCGCGTGTTGCTGGAAGCGGAGGATAACAACCTGCCCATCTATCAGCGGCTGATGTTCCTTTCTATTCATGCTTCCAACCTGGAAGAGTTTTACAAGATACGCGTGGCCGAACACCGGAGTGTGATTTTTAAGAAGATACACTCGGAGGAAGACCCTGCCGAAGCGGTGCGGATATTAGACCAAATAAAGCAAGAGGTGACGCGGCAACAGGCCGAGTTCTCGCGGATACTGTTAGACGAAATCCTGCCCGAACTGAAAAGGAACAACATCATCCTCTACATGAACGAGAAGCCGCAGGCGGTGCACGAGGGTTTTATCCGCGACTACTTTATGGAAGAGATATTTCCTTTTCTTCAGCCCGTGCTGTTGCTGAAAGACGATATCCGCTTCTTTATCCGCGACAACCGCTTGTATCAAGTGGTGCAACTGCGCAAAAAGGATACCGGCGAACGGCTGTATGCCATCATCAAAATACCCTTTGCCAAGGTGCCCCGCTTTATCGAACTGCCCCGTCACCGGGGAGTTCACTACTATATGTTTATAGAGGATATGATAGCCTGCAACCTCAATCAGGTCTTTATCGGCTACGACATTGAGGGGAGCTACAACATCAAAATCTCGCGCGACGCCGATATTTACATCGACGAGGAGCCGGGGCGGGTGGGCGACCTGGTAGAAACCCTTATCAGTAAAGTAAAGAAAAGAAAGATAGGCGACCTGAGCCGCTTTGTGTACGACCGCCGGATGCCTGAAGAATGCCTCGATTACCTCTGCGAAACCTTCCGCATCCATCACGAAGACTTAATACCCGATAATATACACCTCAACCTGGAAGACCTGATTAAGCTGCCCAACCCGGTTGGCGAGGAGCTGGAAGAACAGGCGATTACGCCGATACGCATACGCAAACTCGACAAGGTGACCAGCCTCTACCGTGTGATACGCACGCGCGACCTATTCTTCAACTATCCCTATCACTCGTTCAACTACTTTATCCGCTTCTTGATGGAGGCCTCTACCAACTCGCGGGTGGAGGAGATAAAAGTAACCCAATACCGGGTAGCAGAGGATTCGGAAGTGATAAACAACCTGATAAATGCCGCCAAGAACGGCAAGAAAGTGACTGTATTTGTAGAACTGAAAGCCCGATTCGACGAAGTAAACAACCTACAAACGGCCGAGCTGATGAAGCAGGCGGGAATAAAAATCATATACAGCATACCGGGGCTGAAAGTGCATGCCAAGGTAGCCTTGGTGAGGGAAAAGGAAAACAGTGAGGGGCGGCAAACGAGCTACGCCTACCTCAGCACCGGCAACTTCAACGAGAAGACAGCCAAACGTTATTCCGACATGGCGATCATGACCGCACATCCCAGCCTTACAGAAGAAATAAACCGGCTGTTTGAGATATTCGAAACACGCAATACCAACGTGTCGTTCAACCATTTGCTGGTGGCACGCTTCAATATGATAGACCGGCTAACGGCGATGATACGGCGAGAGATTCAACACAAGCAAGAAGGAAAGAAGGCGCACATTATACTGAAGATGAACGGGCTTCAGGACCGGACCATGATAGACGAGCTGTACCGGGCGAGCGAGGCCGGCGTAGAGATAGACCTTATCGTGCGCGGGATATGCTGCCTTGTGCCCGATATGCCGTACAGCAAAAACATACGCATCACGCGCATAGTAGACCAATTTCTGGAGCATTCGCGCATCTGGTACTTCTACAACAATGGCGAAGAAGACATGTACCTTACTTCAGCCGACTGGATGAGGCGCAACCTCTACCGCCGTATCGAATCGGCATTCCCCGTTTACGATGCCGACATCAAGCAGACCATTCTTAATATACTCGACATCCAATTGCAAGACAATGTAAAGGCTTGCTTTATCGACAGCAACCTCAACAATGTGTTCAAATGTAACGATAGCCCCCCGATACGGGCGCAGGGAGAAACGTACAAGCTATTAGCCGTTAGCCTTTAGCTGTTAGTAGCGTTTGCGCTTTGCGCAATCTTGAATCTTTGAATTTTGAATTTGAAAAGAATGAACGGAACATACATCTTACTGATTATCCTTCTATACTTTGGTGCATTGATCACCATCTCGTACTTTATCGGGCGGAAGCACTCGGAGAATGCGGCTTTTTTTCTGGGCAACCGCAAGTCGCCTTGGTACATTGTAGCCTTTGGGATGATAGGCTCTTCGCTATCGGGGGTGACCTTTGTATCCGTTCCCGGCATGGTGCGCGGGTTCGATATGACCTACATGCAGATGGTGCTGGGCTTCTTGCTCGGCTATGCCGTTATTGCCTTTGTGCTGTTGCCGCTTTATTATAAATTGAATGTAACCAGTATTTATACCTATTTAGATAAGCGCATCGGGCGGTATTCGTACAAGACCGGTGCGGGCTTCTTCCTGCTGTCGCGTACCATAGGGGCGGCCGCGCGGCTGTATGTAGCCGTGCTTATCTTACAGACTTATGTGTTCGATGCCTGGAATGTGCCTTTTGCCGTAACCGCCGCCGTATTCCTCTTTATGATTTGGCTCTACACCCACAAGAGCGGCGTGCGTGCCATCGTGTGGACAGACCTGTTGCAAACCACTTTCCTTATCTTGGCTTTGATCATCATCATCTGGCAGGTAGCCAAAGGCCTCAACCTCGATTTTGGCGGCTTGGTAAGCACCATAAAGGACAGCCCCCACTCGCGTATATTTGTCTTCGACGACTGGCATAGCAAGCAGAACTTCTTCAAGCAGTTCATCAGCGGTTGCTTCGTTACCATCGCTATGACGGGTATCGACCAGGAGATGATGCAGAAGAATCTTTCGTGCCGTAACCTGAAAGAGGCGCAGAAGAATGTTTGCACCTACAGCCTGTTCTTTATTCCCGTCAATTTTCTCTTCCTTAGCTTGGGCGTATTATTGCTCAACTATGCCTCCATCAATGGCATTGCCCTACCCGAGTTGGCCGACGATATATTGCCCTCGCTGGTAACGTCGGGGTATTTCGGCATTGCAGCCATTGTGTTCTTTATTTTGGGGATTATTGCGGTTACCTTTGCCAGCGCCGACTCGGTCCTCACTGGCCTGACCACTTCTATCTGTGTAGATGTGTTGAATGTATCGGAGAAAGACGAGAAGCAAGCCAAGAAAACGCGGCTCACCGTCCATTTTTGTCTATCCTTATTATTTATTGTGATAATGCTTGTATTCAAAGCCCTCAACAATACCAGCATTATCGATGCCATCTACATGATAGCTTCTTATACCTATGGTCCCTTGCTCGGGTTGTTCGCCTTTGGTATCTTATTTAGAAGGAAGACCTACGACAAGGCTGTGCCTTATATCTGCATCCTTTCGCCTATACTGTGCTATGGGGTCAACGAGATATTGAAAGCCAGGTTAAACTATGCCTTCGGATACGAGTTGTTGATAGTAAATGCCGCCCTGGTTATTGTGGGTCTGCTTCTGTTCAGCTTCGGAAGAACTGCCAATAAAACGGACTGAATAGCCCGTTTTAGGGTTTATACTTTGAGTCCTTCAGCAACGTTTGATAATCCGTCAGCTCCATCAGTTGGGGGATTGTTGTCTTCGGATTTTTTTTTATATACGACTTAATGATTTGATAGCCCAACCATACACCTGCTCTTCCCGGCGACTCGGCGGGGAGAGTAGTGGTATAGGGCGCCTCCCGCATGTATTGGTTGGTAACGGCAAAGTCGGAGGTAAACAATTGATTTTGCTCGAGTATGCGGTGCCATATCAGCTTTTCGTGCTTCTTACACCAATCATTCTGCTCTTTGTTATAACCCACATACTCCCACTCTTTCTTTTTCGGGATTAACTTCGACAGGATATACCGTAGTTTACCTTCATAAAGCATCCGGTCGAGCAATACTGATTCATCTCCCTCAAAATCCAGGTTAGCCATCATAAAGCCCAGCAGGAAATCGGGCGCAATGCGTTCGGGTGTCATTCCCTGCAGGCGATAATCCTCGAAGTATTCTTGGTACAGTAGATAATCGCTCCCCAAATACTTATCGGCCGATAGAGACAGAAACTCTTCGGTAACGATTACGTTCTGTAGCAGTCCCGACACATGCATATAAATTTGGGGTGGTTCAATATCGGGGAAATAGCCGATAAACCGCTCCATGCCTTGCGATAGTTCTTTGTTGATGTCTTCAATATCATTAAAGATGCTCTGTTCTTCGGCATAGAGTTCCATCAAAGCGGGATTGAGGTAATAGTTGCGCAGCCGCTCGTAGAACCCCGCCGAATCAATCCCACCAATGCGGAGCACTTTCTCGCCCAACTCATTAAGGAAAGGGAGATAAGCTTCGGGTATTTCGCTGAGATCTTCGCCGTTGAGGTAGTCGTACAACACCTTATCGAAGCGGACAATCTCGTATTGGGGATTCACATCGCCGTAGGCCATCCTGTCTGAGCAGGCAGTGAGCAACAGGCTGATTATTATGAGT
The DNA here is from genome assembly GCA_036795675.1 of Bacteroidales bacterium. GTDB lineage: Bacteria > Bacteroidota > Bacteroidia > Bacteroidales > Azobacteroidaceae > Azobacteroides. Next base: position 8,246 of record DAIREI010000004.1, on the reverse strand, counting down.
GAGAAATGCTTGATTTTCATAATAATAAAACGAATAGGAGGGGGGATTATTGCGTAGGCCGTGTTGTGGCTGAATATTCGCCAATGGCACACGGATGACGCGGATTGGACGGATTAACACGGATAAATCATTGATAACAACTAATTATTACACAGAGATTCACAGAATATACACAGAGAATCACGGAGTGAATTAGTAATACAACACCTAATTAAGTCCTGAAAGGACGATATTGCAACATAATATATTACCCTTTCAGGGTATTGTATAAGCGGGGTTGTCTTCATCGATAGGGTTGAAACCCTATCCTAAGCTATTTATTCCCTTCGGGAAAGGGGATTGCGGGTCAAGCCCGCAATGACATGGTAGTATATCAGCACATCTTCCTTAGTTCTTCACTCACCTTCTCCCACTCCTCCATCTGCTCATCGAGTTGCTTTTGCAGGCTGCCGTGTTTCCACAGCAGGTCGGTGTTGCAGGCGCCTTCGGGGGTGTTGAGTATCTCTTCCAGGGCTTCTATTTCCTTCTCCAATGCTTCTATTTTGCTCTCGCAGGTGGCGACGGCTTTCTCCAGTTTGCGGAGCTGGCGCTGCTGCTCTTTCTTTTCCTCGTATGATAGCTTATTCTCCGAAACAGTAGCCTCTTTCTTGTTGTTCTCTTGTTGGGCGACGATGGTTTTGCGCTCCAACTCCTGCAACGACTCGATCTTCTTGTGCTCAAGGAATTCATATATCCCGCCCAAGTGCTCTTTCACTCGTTGGTTGCCGAATTCGTAGACCTTATCCACCAGCCCATCAAGGAATTCGCGATCGTGCGACACGATGATCACCGTCCCGTTGAACTCCCGCAGGGCGTCCTTCAACACCTCTTTCGAGCGCATATCCAAGTGGTTGGTCGGCTCGTCGAGGATAAGCAGGTTTACGGGTTCGAGCAGCAGTTTTATCATAGCCAGGCGTGTACGCTCTCCGCCCGACAGTACGGCTACTTTCTTGTCTGAGGCTTCTCCGCCGAACATAAAGGCGCCGAGTATATCGCGTATCTTGGTACGGATGTCGCCCACGGCTACGTAGTCGATGGTCTGGAACACGGTCAGCTTCTCGTCCATCAGGTCGGCTTGGTTCTGGGCAAAGTAGCCTATCTTAACGTTATGCCCCAATTCGAGTTTGCCTGTGTAAGGAATCTGTTCCATAATACACTTGACGAGAGTAGATTTTCCTTCGCCGTTCTTCCCGACAAAGGCCACCTTATCGCCCCGGTTGATGGTGAGCGTTACGTGTTTGATTACAGTATGATTGCCATAGCTCTTGGCCAGGTCTTCCATGATGACAGGATAGGAGCCTGAGCGCGGCGCGGGAGGGAATTTCAAGCGAAGCGCCGAGTTGTCCTCCATGTCCACTTCGATGCGGTCTATCTTCTCCAACTGCTTAATGCGGCTTTGTACCTGTATGGCCTTGCTGGCTTTGTAGCGGAAGCGCTCGATAAACTCTTCGGTGTCCTCTATCTGCTTGCGCTGGTTCTCGTAAGCCCTTTGCTGTTGCTCGCGGCGCTCCTTGCGCAACGCTACATAGTTGGAGTAATTGACGCGATAATCGTAGGTTCGGCCCAACGAAATCTCTATGGTACGGTTGGTTACATTATCGATAAAGGCCTTGTCGTGCGAGACCAATATTACCGCGTTGGCCTGATTGGCAAGAAATTGTTCCAACCATTGAATGGATTCGATGTCGAGGTGGTTGGTCGGTTCGTCCAAAAGGAGGATGTCGGGCCGGCGAAGTAATATCTTAGCCAATTCGATACGCATACGCCAACCTCCGCTAAACTCACCCGTAGGGCGGTCGAAGTCTGTGCGTAGAAAACCCAGCCCCAGCAGGGTCTTCTCTACTTCGGCTTGAAAGTTTACACCGCCGTGAATAAGCAGTTGCTCGTTGAGTGTAGTAACTCTATCTATTAAGTGATGATAGCTGTCCGATTCATAGTCTTCTCTTTCGGATAATTCGGTATTGAGGCGTTCCAATTCGGCTTCCATGGCGAGGATGTGCTCGAAAGCCAACGAAGCTTCTTCGCGCACCGTGCGATCATCCGTCAACTTCATTTGCTGGGGAAGGTAGCCTATCGTCGCCTCTTTGGGCATAGACACGCGTCCCTTGGTCGGTTCTTGCAGTCCCGCGAAGATTCGCAAGAGCGTAGTCTTCCCCGCGCCGTTCTTCCCGACCAGCGCTATCTTGTCTTTCTTATCTACCACGAAACCGATGTCGTCCAAGAGAGTAAAGCCGCCGAACGAGACCGTAAGAGATTCTATGCTGTACATTAAAATAGTTTATTTGGATATTCCCCCTTATCCACCAATTCCTGTATCTTAGCTACCACGCCTGCGCGATCTTCGGGATAGGTGACGCCGAACCACTTGCAGGGAGTGTCAAGCACCTTAACGATGGCTTCTCCGTCGGTTATCAATACATCAACAACCCAGGGGATAAAGAATTCGGCCTTGATGTTGTCCATATTCTTATTGAGGAAGTCGACAAACAGCTTGTCGGAGTAGACGAAGTATTCGGGAGTGAAGCCCCACATGTTCATCGATACGGGCGTGTTCTCGTCTATCGTCACCAGTTCGCCTTTTTCGTCTTTGTATTTGATAATGCCGTCCGTATCGCGGATGATATAGGTTCTTTCCACCACCGAAGTAAGGAATCCCTCATCGTCGGTGCTGCATACGCCTCGCGCCACCGAGCCGCTCTCCGAAAGTGTATTACCCAAGCGATAGCCTATCATGCAATACTTGCCTTTCTGGTCTGCTACCGAGGTGAGGAAGTCGGCCAGTATCTGGTAACTCTCGCGCCCGTAAAAGTCGTCGGCATTGATAGCGGCAAAGGGTTCGTTAATCACGTTCTTGCCCATCATTACCGCATGGTTGGTGCCCCAGGGTTTCTCCCTTTCGGGGTTTAAGGTAAAGCCTTCGGGGATATCGTTTATGTCTTGAAATACCACTTCCACCGGGATAAGGTGTTCGTACTTTTTCAATATCTTCTCGCGGAAGTCCTGCTCGAATGCTTTGCGTATAACGAATACCACTTTGCCGAACCCCGCGCGAATAGCATCGTAAATAGAGTAGTCCATGATTGTTTCACCGCTCGGGCCTAATCCGTCCAGTTGTTTCAGGCCACCGTATCGGCTGCCCATGCCGGCCGCCAGAACAAGTAATGTAGGTTTCATTTTATTGTATGTTGTTATTATGATTATAAACGGAACGCAAAGGTAGTGATTTCCGGCGAAATAGAACTAAGAACGCACCGTTATCCCCATCTTCTTCATCAGGTAGCTGGCGTTCATGTTTTGGGCGATGCCCTCTTGCAGGTGGTAAGTAAACTCCAGCTTGTCGTCTTTGATGCCGGCTTCGAAGCGGTAATTCTTAATGTTGCCGGGAAATTCCTTCTCCAAGGTGCCCAGCAGCAGGTCGTGCGTAGCGATGATTCCGCAGGTGTCTAAGTTGATGAATTGTTCTACCAATGCCAGCGAGCCTTTTTGCTTGTCGACCGAGTTGGTGCCTTTCAGTATCTCATCGAGGATGATGAAGAGTCGTTCGCCTTGTTGCAGGCGGTCGATAATCATCTTCAGGCGCTTCAGTTCGGCGAAGAAATACGACTCGTTATCGTTCAACGAATCGGAGGTTCTGAGGCTGGTGACGATGGATGCGGGCGAGACTTCGAGGTTTTCGGCGCAGACGGGCGCCCCGATGCAGGCCAGCACAAAGTTTACGCCCACTACGCGGAGATAAGTACTCTTGCCCGCCATGTTGGCTCCCGTAATAATAAGAAAATAGGGATGTTTCTCTATGTCGATATCGTTGCGTATGCACTGGTCGGCGTTCATCAGGGGATGTCCTAAAGCAGTGCCTTTCATTCGGAAATAATCATTGCAAATGACAGGGAATGTGTAATCGGGATGATTGTAAGCGAACGTCCCCAACGAGCAGAAGGCGTCTATCTCGCCCAACACCTCAATCCATTGTACCAACTCTTCGCTGCGTTCCTTTTTCCACTCTTCGAGGCGAATGGTCTTGCGAATATCCCACAGCATCAAGGGGTTGAACAGGACATGAACGAGCAGGTTGGAGCGTTGTTCCAGCTCGTTGGTCAGTTGGGCGAAGTACTTAAACTGCGCCGAGGCTTTGCTCTTTCCGTTCAGGAATATAGCCTGCAATTCTTTCAGTCGTGCCGATTGAAAATCCTCCTCTTCCACGCACTTGATCAATCGGGCGTAGGCCTGGAGGGTCTTCACTTTATCGCCTGCCATATTCTGCAAGGCGTTCACCTGCTTGGCTTTGCTCTCGCTTACGATAAAAGACAGTATATAGTACCAAATCAACCAAGTGCCCGGGATAATTGCTAATACAGCCAAGGCAATCAACACCACCCAGAGTGCGAGAACAACCCAACTAACTACTCTCCATGCGTTGGGCGAAGTGATATAATCGGACGTATGAATAAAAGCTTTGATGTCTTCGTAGTCCGACTCCTTGCCCGGGTGAATCAGCCCGAAGATGCGGAAGCACCGCATAAATTCGCGCTTGCCTTTCAGCTCGGCCACGGCCTTTTGCCGTCTTTCTATTTCGGTTTTCTCCTTCAATGGTTGGGCAAACCACGAAACCAGCATCCGCTTGCCGTAATTGGTGCAGGTGCGGTTGACGGACTGAAAGAGCGAGTTGTTTCCGAAGATGTCTAAATCGAGGCTGAAGGAGTGCGAGGCATCTACCATTTCGGGCGCCCCGTCGAAGGAATAGAAGTCGTAGTTGAGGGCTTGCAGTTCATCGTCGTCGCAACGGATGGCGGTCTCGAGGAAGTCCTTCTCTTTCTGCTGCTTGTTGTCGAAGTACATGAGCACGGCAAACAGCACTACGCCCAATCCTATTATATAATAAAGGAGTGAAGTAAACAGTATGGCGAACAGCACGGCAAGCACCACCACCGCCAACCTTAGCGTACCCAGCGTGTAGAGTTTCTTCTTGGTCTCCTTTAATTTAAGGGAAACCTCGTCGCGATGTGTTTGGTATTGTTGTTTAATTTCGTTGTACATAATTATAACATTTTACACAGAGTATCACGGAGTTTACACAGAGTTCCACGGAGTTATTATATTCATCTCCCTGTATTTTCTCTCTGTGTCTTCTCTGTGTCCCTCTGTGTAATTAAATATTCAACCTATTTCCTGCTAACTTATCAAAAACCATCCTTGGTTGTTCTTCTTATTTATCGTCTCCAATTGCTTTACCAGCAGTTCGTTCTTGGGCAATTGCAACAGCGGGTCTTCGTTCAGTATTTCCTGAGCCAATTGGCGTGCCACGCTTAGCGTTTCGCCGTCTTGCGCCAGGTTGGCAATCTTCAGGTTGAAGGCTATGCCGCTCTGCTGGGTGCCGTCGATATCGCCTGGGCCGCGCAGTTTCAGGTCTTCTTCGGCAATGATAAATCCGTCGTTGGTTTCGGTCATGATAGCGATGCGCTTGCGGGTGTGCTCGGCCAACTCATACTTGGTCAATAGGATGCAGTACGATTGGTCGGCGCCGCGGCCTACGCGCCCCCTTAATTGGTGCAACTGTGAGAGGCCGAAGCGCTCGGCATTCTCAATGATCATCACCGAGGCGTTGGGCACGTTCACGCCCACCTCTATCACCGTGGTAGCCACCATGATTTGGGTTTCGCCCGCCAGGAACTTCTGCATCTCGGCATCCTTGTCTTTGGCTTTCATCTTGCCGTGAACCATCGACACCTTGTACTCGGGGAAGATCTCTTGCGTGGTTTGGAAACCTTCGGTCAAATTTTGCAGGTCTATCTTCTCGCTCTCCTCTATCAGCGGGTACACGATGTACACCTGGCGGCCTTCGCGTATTTGCTTACGCACCGAGTTGTAGAGGCCTTTGCGTTTCTCGTTATAATAATGCATCGTTTTCACCGGCTTGCGTCCCGGCGGCAATTCGTCGATAACGGAAACGTCCAGGTCGCCGTAAACGGTCATCGCCAGGGTGCGCGGGATGGGCGTGGCGGTCATCACCAGCACATGCGGAGGCGTGGTGTTGTTTTTCGTCCACAATTTCGAGCGCTGGGCTACGCCAAAGCGGTGTTGCTCATCTATAATCACCAATCCCAGGCGGTTAAATTCCACGGTGTCTTCAATCAGGGCATGCGTCCCTATCAGCAGCGATATTTCGCCGCTTTTTACCTGAGGCAGCAGAATGTCGCGCTCTTTTTTCTTGGTCGAACCCGTTAGCAGTGCCACCTTTACGTTCATACCCTCAAGCAACCCGGTGATGGTTTCATAGTGCTGATTGGCCAGTATCTCGGTCGGCGCCATCAGCGAAGCCTGAAAACCGTTGTCCTTGGCCAGCAATATGGTAAATAGCGCCACTATGGTTTTGCCGCTGCCCACATCGCCCTGTAGCAGGCGGTTCATCTGCTTGCCCGAGTTGGTATCGAACCGGATTTCTTTCAATACTTTCTTCTGCGCATTGGTCAACGGAAACGGCAGATTGTTGTGAAAGAAGCCATTGAAGTAATCGCCCACTTTATCGAAGCGGTAGCCGCCCAGCTTGCGGTTGCGGTACTTGGTTACGCGCAAAATGTTGAGTTGCAGGTAAAACAACTCCTCCAGCTTTAAGCGGTATTGCGCCATGCGCAGGGCATTGGCCGAGGTAGGGAAGTGTATGTTTCGCAGCGCCTCGTCGAGCGACATCAGCCGGGCCTGCTTGATTATGGTCTCGGGCAACGTTTCCGCGATAGGCGAGGGCGTATTCTCCAGTATCTGCACCATCATCTTTTGTATGGCGCGCGAGTGGAGAAAGGCATTCTTCATCTTCTCGGTGGTATTGTACTGTCCCTGAACGCCCACTTCGCCCTGCAAGAACTTATCCTCGGTGTCCAGCTCGGGGTGCGCAATATTTATTTTATGGTTGAAGAGGCTGGGGCGCCCAAAAAGGATGTACTCCGTTCCCACCTTATATATATTGGGGATGCTGCGGATGTTGCGAAACCATACCAGCTCAATCGTGCCTGTATCGTCGTAGAAATAACCCACCAAGCGGCGCGCCCGGCCTTCGCCCACCGTCTCGTACCGCAGTATCTTCCCTTTCAGTTGGATGAAGGGCATCGAGCCGTTTACCTCCTTCACTTTGAATATCTTACTTCGGTCGATGTATTTGTAGGGGAAATGATACAGCATATCCTCCCACGACACTATGCCGAGTTCCTGACGGAGAATATCGGCCCTCTTCGGCCCCACTCCCGTAAGGTACATGATTTGTTGTTCGCTCAGGTTCGGCATTTTAGTAAGGCTTCGGCCACGGCCAGGTCTTCCGGCCGGGTCATTTTTATATTGTCTGTGCTTCCTTCCACCACTTTTATACGGGCTTGAGGATGATATTTTTCCACTACCGATACATCATCGGTAAATTGATCGGAATATTCTTGATTATAAGCCGATAAAATGATTTGCGAGCGAAAAACCTGCGGTGTTTGCGTCGACCGGTACTGCGCCCTATCCACCTGGATGTATTTCCCTTCAGATGGCTCCCATTTTCGCAGCGTATCTGATACGGCTACGGCCGGATAAGCGCCGTCGGCATCGGCAAGCGCATCAAATACACGCCCTATAAGCGAAGACGTGATTAAAGCCCTTACGCCGTCGTGCACAGCCACATAAGAATCCCTTTCTACACATCGTAAACCGTTCTTCACAGAGTGAAACCGCGTTTCGCCGCCCGCCACTACCCGGTGCGCAATGCCGAAACTATATCGAGCCTTCAGTTCGTTCCAATAAATAAGTTGATTTTCGGGGAGAACCAGCACTATTTCCATCCCTTTATCGTATTGATAGAAAGCCTCCATCGTGTGCATCAGCGCCGGTTTATTGTTGAGGAGCAGAAACTGTTTGGGCACATCCGCCCCCATGCGTACACCCTTTCCGCCCGCCACTATAATCGCGTACTTTTTCATCATTCCATCTCTTTCAGTATCCGCTGCACCTCCTCGTCTATCGTGTACAGTTTGCCTTTACAAATTTTCAGTAGCCCGGCTGCCTCGCTCAATACGCCCGTCAAGTGGTCTATATCCAATTGGTTAGTCTCTATAAGCCGCTGAATTTCGCGCAACCTGTCGTACGCCTCTTTATATGTCGGTTCCTTCTTTTCCATTCCATTATTGTTTGATGGATGCAAAGATACAATAAATTTTCTATCCCTAACGCGCGCAGGCGGCGAC
>DAIREI010000003.1:0-19611 GCA_036795675.1 Bacteroidales bacterium | reverse complement strand
ATACTTTGTAATAAACGGTAATTTGTGAAATCATTTGTCAAAAGAAATATCGTATCCTGATAATAAGAAGCTGTTTGAAAATTTCCGAGTGTAGAATGAATCCCCGCAAGATTGATATAATAACTCATCAGCTCGGAAGGATGCTCTATCAACGATTTGGCCGGAGAAATCAGTGATGCGATTGAATCAATAAGCGCTTGAGGATGTCCTTGCAGAAAAGAATTAACCATAAACAGATTCCCCTTTATTATATAATAGAATGCATCCTTGGACGATGTATACGCCAATGCTTCCGAGTAATAATCATTGGCCAAATTGTAGCTATATATTTTACTTGAAATGATCCCGAGAAGGTTTAATGCTTTCGAGAGATAGATTGAATCGTTCAATTCCCGGAAACCACTCGAAGCCTGCAAGGCTCTAAAAAAGCTATTGCTGTACTCATTCATTACTAAATAATTTGAGGCCAATGAGTAATTAACGAGCGCTCTGGAGAGGAGATTATCTTCTTCATGTCTTAATAAATATTCCAGATGTTCATCCAAGGCTTTCACTAACAATGAATCATATTTGCCATGGTTATAATTGAAGAGTGTTTCGTAATACAGTCTTCTGGCATATAGTGGATTATCCTCAGGACAATCTCCTGAAATGGCACGTAGTCGTTGTAATAATACTTTAGTCTCGTCGTGTTGAAAAAAAGACTTTTTCTCAATTTCAGTTGCAATGGTATCAAAATCGGTTGGATTTCCTTTTATCTCTACATTGGCAGAAAAAACAAGGATAATAATATACAGACAAGATGATCGAATTAGAGGTTTCATGTTCTATAGCAAAGATGACATACAAAGGTATACCATTTTTATAAAACACACCGACAAAATAGAAAAAGAAACCTCATTTAACTAATAACTAATTGATAAATAAATGATTTATTTTATATAGTATCCCATTTGTATCCCATAATTGTTTTGATAGCCCAACAATTTATTAATATATTTGCTAATATGTTGAGATCGCTTATTTAGTTTGATTACTTATTTAAACAATTAAAAATGATGAAGAAAAATTTACTACTTTTATTCGTTGCTTTAGTAGCAGCAATTAGTACGGCATATGCCGCAAATGATGTAATTACTTTCACCTGGCAAGGAAGCGCTACCGATGTGAAAGAATTTCAACTGAAAACTACCCCCGGTAAAACTTTTATGGTTGATTGGGGAGATGGAAGCGATGTGCAAACCTTTACGGGAACAGAGATGTATCAATGGGTTTCTCAGTCTGAACCTTATGGTGATGAAAACATGTACTCCGTTAGTGTTACAGCTGGTGAAGACTGTCGATTTATTGATTTAAGTCTTTCACACAGAACTAATAATATGAATAATGAAGTCACAGAGTTGAATGTGTCAGAAAGCCCGAACCTGACTCATCTTTATTGCCTGCTGAACAGGTTGACGGAATTGGATGTTACCAACAATACGGAATTAGTTGTTCTTTCTTGTTATAACAATCAAATTACCGAACTGGATGTGAGCAACAATACAAAATTGGAGGGATTATTCTGCTATGTGAACAAGATTCCCGAATTGGATGTAAGTAACTGTATGGAATTGATCATATTAAATTGTGGAAACAATCTGATTGCCGAACTGAATGTAAGCAACAGTCCGAACCTGACATTACTGTACTGCAACACTAACCAACTCTCTTCGCTGGATGTAAGTAACAACACTGCTCTAACAGATCTGCGTTGCAACAACAACCTGCTCACCTTGCTGATTATTGGCGAGTGCGAAGAATTGGGTTCATTATGGTGCAACGTCAATCAACTTACCGAATTGGATGTAAGCGGATGTACTGCTTTGGGATACCTGAACTGTTCAGACAATCTGCAACTTGGAACAGTAGACATAAGTAACAATACGGCCTTAACCGGATTGGATTGCAACAATGCCGGGCTAACCGCATTGGATATCAGCAACAATACCTTGTTGACTTTTGTGAACTGCTACAACAATGAGATTTCCAAGTTGGACACAAACAGCAATACCCTGCTGACCGACATAACCTGCACAAACAACCAACTCACATCTCTGGATTTGAGCAACAACATGGTGTTGAAAGGACTGGTTTGTCGCGGCAACAAGCTTACCTCATTGGATACGAGCAATAATCCGAATATCGATTGGCTGTCATGCTCCGAAAATCAACTGCCCCTGTCTGACTTATATATAATAGGAGGCAATATGATTTCAAGCGGCTACGGATCTTTCGGACAGCAACTCCATCTGGAAAAAGAAGAGGAGCAAAACAAGCCTTATAGTTTGAGCGGAGAAATGATTCTAGGTGAAACCGAGACAACATTCAGCATAGTAAAAGGAAATGACGACAATGCTGTTGAGGGTACGGACTATACTTTGGATTACAATGCCGAAACAATCACTTTCCTCCTCAAAGGTGATTATACAGCTACGCTTACCAATTCTGCCATGCGTTTCTCGGCAATTGTAATCATACCATTCAAGGTAACAGATGGAACTGGCATAGCAAACATTGATAGCGACTTGCTCAGCATCTATCCCAACCCTGCTACGAAAAGTATCACGGTTAATCTACCGGGATTGCAACACATCGAAATATATAATTTAACTGGGAAATGCATTCTTGGCCTGAAAGCTAATTCGGACAAGGAAGAAGTTGAGGTTCAGTATCTTGCCGCAGGTATTTATTTAGTCAAACTATTTGACGGAAAAACCTGGCAAACAAGAAAAATAGTGAAGAAGTAATTAAGAACTAAAAGCTAAGAGTGAAGAACTAAGAATTGCTTTGCGCCAACTCTTAACTCTTCACTCTCAGTTCTTCACTCCTTTAAAGAATCCCGCATCCCTCCATGTTCATCACTTACACTCGGTAAAGCCCTTAACTACATGCTGTTCGACCGGCTTGCTGTTACGCACTAATTAACGATGGGCGCTTCTAACCCTACGACCGATGTCTTGACAGCTTACGACATGGAATTTTCAACTACAATCCCTAACTCCGCCTTACAATCTTTCAAGTAATCATACTCTCAGACAATCTTCTCGTTAAAGATCCGACGCGGCTTCCGCACAACACGCACGGCATGCTCACACCATACAATCCAATCGCTTCTTATCAAAGGCCTAAAACGGCATCACTACTCAATCGGCGTTTGCATAGGTAAACCGAGTATTGCAGCAAGCGTTTGCCTTAGCATCTCTTCCTGCCTCAGTTTCATCAGCAAGTTGAAGTAACCTCCGATTTCAGTAATATTCATGGGTGCCGGGATGCGGGACGGTTTTATGTCGCTTTCCGTAGCTATCCTACGGAGAATCGTTTTTCTTATCTCTACCATATCTTCCGAAGTCTCCTGCTCCAGAATCTTGGCTATCAGTTCTGACATATAATCATTTGTCATATTCTTTTTTGTTTGTTCAGTTTCTTTCCTTTGTTTATGTAGCTGATGCTCCCGACGCACTTTGCCCACCGGTGGATGATGTGTCTTGAGAATCCCCGGTTTTTGGAGTAACGTCTGTGGCTCCTCCTTTTTTCTCTCCTTCTTTCTTGGCGAAGTTCTTGCTCAACTCAACAATATCAGCTTCATATTTGCTGTATTCGAGTTTTTTCTCCGTGCAATAAGCTTTTGCTATTTCAATCACTTCCTTTTCGGTAGCGGTAATCGTCTTGCACTCCTTCAACAACTCTTCATCCTCTTTTACAGCCTTCCCTTCGTCAACCACTTTTATGGCTTTTATTACTAAATCCTTTATCTTTTTCTTCCGTTCTTCTTCTGCTTTGGTTTTATCGTCTTTAGAGTCTGAGCCACCCTTCCCCGCAAGTTCCAATCCGGACTTGCCAAATTCGAAGGCCTTCTCTACAAAGACCTTATAGTTGTCAAGTATTTTGTCTCTTCCCCCTGCCGCACTCTTGGTGCCTTCCACTATTATATCTTTCAAGTGTTCGAGTCCGGTGATGTCGTGAAATTCGGGCGTCTCCTTGGCTACCAGAGCCGTAATCAAATCGGGGATGGATACTGCTGTCGGTGTTTCGGCTCCATGCACGTTGAGCGCTGTGATCGTACCTGGTGTTTTTTCGTTGAGGTAATCGACATTGTTCAGGTAGGCGTTATCTAAGGTCATCGAGTCGATGGGCGAATCTTGCCAGTTCCAGAAGCGGGTAAGGTCGATTAGTTCGCTCACATTGGTTTCACCCAACACGGCTTCGCCAATCATCCCGTCGGTGGGCAGGGAAATGGTAGTGCTCGGCACGCGGAAGCAGTTGGCATGGTAGCGGTAGAGCGAATCTTGAATCTCGGCCGCCGTCTTCCCCAGCTTGTCGGCCAGGCTTTGCGGATAAGTAAATGGTAAGAGCATACAGTTGCCATAGAAGCCGAGCACCTTGTTTACGTTCACACAATTCAATAGCGGGACGTCTTTCTTCTCAGTGCTGTTTTCCGAGATCTTATCAAACCCGTCCATATCGATGGTGTAGGGCTCTAACAGCATAATCCGCTCATTCTCGCTGAGCGAAGCCCATATCACCTGCGAGTAGTGCATGGCATCCGACAGGACATGATGCAGGCATTGCTCTATTTCCATCAATTCTGAGGTACGTAATGTTTTTGTATTGCACATAATATTGATGTACATGGAGGAATTGATAGTACTGCTGGAAGGGATTGCGATTATTGTTGTCTGATTGTCTTCTTCAGCAATACCCATAGACAAACTTATATCGGAAACAATGGGATTTCCAAAAGTTTTTAAGGTGCTGGACTTTAGCGTTACATTGGGCGATATCCATGCCTCAGGCAATATTTGTTTTATGTAATTAATCTTTCTTAGGTCTGCCTTAGTATCATCCGTATCTTTAACCGAATCCCACCATTTGCCCATCATATAGTCATACTCATCTGATGCTAATTCTCCACTATCGGCTACTGCTGATGCACTCTTATAAAGTGTGTAATTAAAGTCTTCGCAAGTATGATCAATCCTTATGTAAGCAAAATCTTCTTCGATAATCCCCGGTGGAACTACGAATATCCCCGTACATTTATATTCTCTCATAGTATTCTTTCCTTTACTATTTCTTCTATCTATTATGTGTTGCTTCAGCTCTAAAGACGTTTGAACATATAAAATAGAATGTCTTGTATAGGAAAGTTCGCCTGCGATGGTACCTTTGCCGTTTTTTAACACCAACGTAACGGAGACATCATCGAAAGAGAGAAAATAGCAATTAAACTCCAGTGTAAGCGTTTTGGCATTTGTTTCTTTTTCCTCCAACTCCCACTCAGGCAAGGCATTGTATTTCTTTATCAGGTTCAAGCCCGATCGGTATTGATAGGGTAAATCATAATAGAGCGTATCGGCGTACTTGATAAGTGTCTCATATCGCTTACCAAATTCGCTTTTATCAAAATCGGAACTATTGTCTATTGCTAATGCATGTACTTGGCTGCTTGGCAGGAAGCGGATAATCTTCAGTGGCACAAACAGCACCAGTTCTACCCCTTCGATGCAGGTTTCGAGACGGTAGCGGCGCATCACTTCCCAATACTGTATGGTCATGGTATGCGAGTGGTTGTGGTTGGCGATGATCTTGGTCGCCACCGAGTCGCTCACCTCGCTGGTAGCCGCACGCACGCTGATGCGTTTCGACTGCGATATCCTGTCCGATGCGCTCTTGATACTGTGCTGGAAGCTTTGGGCTGCCGTAGAGGCTTCTTTGTGTGAATTGGACTGGCTTGCCGAAGAAGACCCGCTACCACTTGTTTTGGCATAGCTGCCCGATAAGCCGAGAAAACCGCCGCCAAAACCACTTGTCCTTGTTTTATAATCATAGCTTGAATTGCCTTGCGACAATTGATTCAGGGCATAATTGTAAGCAGCCGTAGTATCGTCTTCCTGTGTTAAAGCATAATTTTGGCTGTCTCTGTCCGCACCTTCCATATCGTCGGCTACGGTATAGCTCTGCACTTTCTCGCGCACAATGATCCGTTGTTCTTCACCCGGAGCTAATATCAGCGAGTAGAGCAGTGAGCCGAGCGCAAAGCCATCAGGCACCCATGCCTGGTGCATGTTGAGCACATAGCCTATGCCCAGCGACGACATTTGCGTATAGGTATCGGGGTTGTCGCGAAGGTCTTTCTTGAATGCCGTTACATCGAGCGGCTCTTCCATCATGCTTCGATTTACGGAAAGCCATTTTTTTTCCATTTCACTATATTGGGCGATAGCAGGCTCAACCAGTCGTTGCAACATGCTATAGCCGAATACCTGCGAGGGTGCGGTATCGGTAGAAAGGTGTACCGCCTTGTCGTCGTTGCCCATCAGCTTCACGCTCGGCAGGGCTTTCTTCAATCCCAATCCCTGGCCTTCAAATATCTCTTTGGTCAGGATAAATTCTCCTAAATCGGCTCTGAGGTCGTTGCGCGACAGCAAATTATTCAAAATCTGTTCCAAATTGTTGGTCGTAATATCCGAAGCTAATATTTCGGCCTTTATTTTTTCATACTCTTCTTTTTGAGTGGTCTTGTCGATTGCGTCCAGGCGATCGTAGAGGGCGAGTATCTGCTGCTCCTTTACCGCATTGATAATATCGGATGCACTTCTTACAAACTTCTGCCTGTTGCCGCCTTGCACTATGGTGATGGTAAAGACCTCTTGCATATTATAATTATCGGGCATGATGATGATAAACTGTCCATCACTATCGGTATAACCCGAAGGGTTGTTCTCCGACTCTGTCTTGTCGGCCGTAGAGCTGGCAATGCTGCTCACTTCCACCATAGCATCGGGAAAGGGCCGCCTCTCGTCGTTGTGTTCACCTTCCCTCCGCATATATACCCGGCCACTGATGAAGTGGGGCAGCGCCAAAGCCATCACCACATCTTCTAAGAAACCAAGCCCTTCGTTGATTATTTCCCCGGGCGATCTGGGAGTTATCGCCGGCGGCCTCGTATCATCTCTAAACAGATGAGAGGGCGCTTTCTCGTTGGTTTCGATGCCCAGCGAGAGGCTACCGGTTCCTGCATAAGCCACTAACATCATGGCATTGTAGATAAGCGTAGCTAGTTGTTTCTTATCTATCAGAAAGAAATCGGGCTGAGCCAAGCTGAGCCGTTCCAGAATGGGATAGACTTTCTCCGCATCCAGTTTGGATAAATCTTCCACGTGACGGACGCCTGCCTGCACTAGCAGGAAAGCCGTATCGGGCGTCATGCCGTCTACCCGCCACAGGTCGGCCTGCTTCACCCACATATTGACTAACCTCACGTCGGTATCGAGTTGCTTAGCCAGCTCGTTGCGCTTCGCCTGCGTTTTGCCTTTAATGAGCAGCGTGGGTACATCGTAGATATAGAGCTTCCTCAGCTTGGCCTGCATCACCTTGCTGATACCCTTGATGGGGATGAGCGACGAGCTCGTGTCGTCGTGCTTGCTCAGCAGCTTCAGCAATCGCTCGATTACACCCAAGTTGAAGAAACTGTCGAATTGCTCCAAGGGGAAGTCGGGATTCCACTTGGTGGCGAAACTACTGCCTCCGGCATGATAGTCCTTGAAATACTCTTGAGCCACCAGCAACTCCTCTTTCGACAGCCGCCGGCTCTCGGCCGCCTTCTTGTTCTTGACCATCTTCTCCAGCGCGGCGATGGAGGGGTTTTTAAGTTCTTGAGCTTTTCGTAAAGCGTCTTCTGTAAATATTGTTTATCCATGATCGTTAGCTTTCAGCTATTAGCAGTTAATCTCGGCAAAATTAAAATGTGTAACATCGAAAGTCAATACGTAATTTTACGTATTTTGTGTTAAAGAATTATTACCTTTATAGCCTCAACGGCATACACGCTTATTATGACAAAGGTATTTATCGTGGACGACCACGCCTTGTTCCGCTTGGGGCTAAAGGGGGCGCTAAGCCAACAATATCCCGATATAACTATTGCGGGAGAGGCAGATAGCGGAGCTGAATTGTTCCGCCTGCTCGAAAAAGATAGCGAGGTGGATATTATCTTGTTAGACATCCTGCTACCCGGCATGAGCGGGATAGAGATTGCCCGCCGCCTTCGTCAAGACTATCCTTCCATTAAAATATTGGCCATTTCATCGGACAATTCCGATGAAACCATCAAGGCTATGCTTGATGTAGAAGTAGATGGTTTCATCAGCAAGTGCAAAAGTTCGGGCAATGAATTGATGCAGGCTATCCGCAGTATTATGGACGGCTACGAATACTTCGGGCAAGACATCGCCGCCATTATCTATTCTATCTATATATCGAAAAATCGACAGAAGGAACTATCGGACGAACTTACCCGCCGCGAAAGGGAGATCATCGCCCTCTGCCGCGACGGACTGATATGCAAGGAAATCGCTTCGCGCCTCAACATCAGCCCCCGCACGGTAGATACACACAAGAGTAATATATTCCGCAAGGTGGGCATAAACAGCACCTTAGAGATGGTGCAATATGCGCTGAGGCAGGGGATAATAACACTGGAATAACACCTTCCCCCGCCCCCTCCCAAGGAGGGGGAGATGAATTCTGAATGCTGATTAGTAAAGCGAAGAAAAGATATGCAAGTCATAAATTAATAATAATTGCGCTTTGCGCTACTCCCCCTCCTTGGGAGGGGGCGGGGGGGAGGTGGTTTTTGAATCTATAACTCTTTTAATCGTTGAATCGCATCAGGGGAATAATCATCGGGCTATGTATGCTGTTTACCCTACCCGTCCAAGCGGAGGGTCTTGATAGCCTGTATCGCGCTTTTGCCGAAGCGGATAGGGGCAACGAACGCACTCAGGCAGGGAAGGAGATAGTGCATTGGCTCGACAAGGAAGGCTACCGGGTGGATAGTATTTTATTCGGCAATACACTTTCGGATCGCGATTTTGAGCGCGAAGTGACCGGGTTGGCTGTGCGTCACCTGTTCCGCGGGGAGTACTATGCCTTGGCTTTCGAGGCGGCCGACGAATTGAGGCGGCTATCCGAGGCGGCACGCGATTCGGCCTTGCTTACCGAAGGCTATTACTTTATGGGCTTTGCCAGCCAACGCATGGGCAAGATGGATGAAGGATTGCGCTATGCCCGGCAGTGCTACGACATTGCACTTGCCTGCAACGACGAAGAGATGCTCAGTTCTGTCCTTAATAATATGGGCAATATCTATATGGTAAATGGCGAGGACAGCTTAGCTTTAGTCTACTTCAGCCAAACACTCGACATCGAGCGCCGGCTGGGGCGCAAAGAGAATCAGGCCATACGCCTGGGGAATATTGCCTCGGCCTATATGAAGCTGAACCAATTGGAGGAAGCCTTGACTTCGGTATTGGAAGGGTTGGAACTCGACCGACAAAATGGACGCCCCGACCGGTTAGCCATACGGTTGCATCAAACGGCCAACATCTATATTGCCATGAATGAATATGAAAAAGCCCGCAGCCATAATATGGAAGCGCTGGGTTATTTCAGAGAAGCCGATAGCGCTTACGGGCAGTCGATACTTCTTAATGCTTTGGGCGAATTGGAGTACTTGTTGGGCAACGAGCAAGCCTCGATACTCTATTATGAAGAGGCGCTGCTGTTTGCCGAGGCATTAGAAAACAATTTGCTTATCCAGAAAACCTGCAACAACCTCTATCAATTGTATAAAGAGAAAAGTCCCGCCCGCTCGCTAGCCTACTTCGAGCGATACACCGCCTTGAAAGACTCGACTTTCCACGCCGATAACCAAAAGCAACTGAATGAGTTTCAGGTTAAGTACGACACTCAACAGAAGGAACTCGAGATTGTACACCAACAGGGAGAGATTAAGCACTACAAGTCTAACCGAACTATCTTCATCATTGCCTTGTCATTCTCGCTGTTAGTCCTTATTATGCTTTGGATAATGCTGCGCCTGCGTATCAAACGCAATCGGTTGCTTGCCGAGACCAATGCAACGAAGGACAAACTCTTCTCCATCATATCGCACGACCTGAAGAATCCGGCTATCGCCCAGCGCAACGCTTTGCAACAACTCATAGAACAGAAAGACCAATGGGACGGTGAAACGCTCGGACAATATTACAACGAACTCCTGCAATCGGCCGACGGACAAGTAGAACTCCTCTACAACCTGCTCAACTGGGCGTTGATACAAGCCAAGCGGATGCCGTTTCATTCTTTGGCTTTCGATTTATCGGCATTGCTGCGAAAAGAAATCGACGCTATCAAACACACGGCTGCTCGCAAAAACATAGAGCTTCTAACCGACATCCCCAATGAGGCCATCATGCAAGGCGACCCGAATATATTCGCCATTATCATAAGAAACCTGTTGACCAATGCCCTGAAGTTCACCCGGCCCGGCGGCAAAATAACGCTCACGCTTACTCCGTCCGATATCGACTATATCCTCTCTGTGTCCGACACCGGCATCGGCATGTCGCCCGAACAACTAAGCAAACTATTCGACCTCAATCAATATCGCTCTACCCGCGGTACTGCCGGCGAACAAGGAACGGGCTTAGGTCTTATCGTATGCCAAGAGTTGATAGCACAACACGGCAGCCGCTTAATGGTTGATAGCAAAGCAGGCGAAGGTAGCCGATTTTGGTTTAGCATTTCCGGCAAGCTTAGTTAATCGGCTTCGCCTATTCTGCTAATTCTTAATTACCTTGATGTTCTGTCCATCAACGTCGATAATATATATGCCCTTGGTGAAATCAGAAAGACTGATGGTGGTTTCCGTGCTTTGTCTGTTTGCTTCCTTATATAATAGCCGTCCTGTAATATCAAGCATCTGGATACTATTAATAGGAAGGCCTCCATTTGTCACTCTCACCCAATCTGTTGCCGGATTTGGAAAAACCTTTAAGTTATGAGTATGGATATTGTTAATAGAGACATCTGTTTTCGTGGTAAATTCCAAAGAAACAGTCTCGGTATGTCCCGTTTCATAAACGGTTCTTACACCCGCTTTGTATGTTCTTCCTTCTTCCAGTCCGGTTAAGGTATAATTCAACGAGGTGGTAGTAGCTACAGGGCTATCATCTAAGAAGACCTCATAGTACTGCAGTCCCCGTTTTTTTGAATCCTGCCCGATCTTTATGCCATCTATCAGCATAAACTGGGTGTCGTCTCCCACCAAGTTAAATGCAATTTGCACGTCTCTGCCCGCATACTTCTCTAAGCTGAGATCAACTTCGTACCACACGCGAGTTTCAAATACGCCATAATCATCTTCTTTCCATATCGTCTCCCAGGTATCCGAACCCATAGGCAATACCCTTACCAATAGGTCACCGTTGTTTTGCGGATCGACAAATTTGCTATAATGCGTATAGAAAAAGAAATTTACTGTAGTGTTTGCATCTACAGCAATAAAGGGCGTAATAAGCCATGTGTCGATATTATATCCCCAATCGACAAAAGCCACATGATTGCCGGCGACTACGGGAATTGTTCCTTCTGTATCGTAGACATACCAATAGGGGTTGCCTGCTTGTGGCCCTATTTCGCCCAGCCCTTGGATGAAAGAATCCCATGCACTGAAATCGCCGCTTTCAAAATCATCTTCAAAGCTCTCCAATCCGTATTGGTTGTTCCATGAGAAGACTGCTGAAGTATCTTGGGTTTCTATTTCCAGATTAAAGGGAATAAACTCCGTTATTTCTTCCAGCACTATATCAATAAACATATCGCCGTCCAAAACTAATTCTTCATTAAGCACAGACTCGTAACTCTCAGAATGCACCGAGTAACTATACGTATTAGACGGAATGTCTTGGAATAGGAATTGTCCGTTCTGCGTTGTCCCGGCATATAATTCCTCTCCTTCAAACATTATGGAGACGAATGCATCAAGTTCAGTTTCGTTTATATTGGTAATGTAAAAATCGATATTGTATGTCGGCGATTTATCTATGGCAATTTCAATACTTTCCAACGCATTAGACAGAGTGATAGAACCCGATTTTGTTTCATATCCGAATTTGGTTATGGTATATTGATATGTTCCCGCACCAAAAAGATTATTGATTTTTCCATTTTGGTCTGTGGTATATATTTCATCCCCAATCGCTACTGTTGCTTCCGGCACCAAACCCTCGTTATCAATAATACTAATCGTTACATCGCAGGCAGATGTGGGCGTTTTGGTAATAACAATAGTCATAAAGAAATCATTTCCATAGTTCTTTATCTCATTAAAAGCTCCGGTCTTTAAGTCGTAAAAACCGAATCGTGCGTCAACATAACCATCGCAGTTTATGGTATACATTCGGTGTTTCATCCCATCGTAAGAAAGGTCTTGTCCGAAATACAAAGATTGTCCTACATACCCTACCGATGTGAACTCTGCAGTAACAGGATCTACCTTAAATAGCGTTGCTGAGGTGATCGATACACAATACAGATTACCATCATAAGCCATGTCTAAACCTCTCATATAACCATGATGATTCGATTCGCCAATGAGAGTAACAGAGTACTGCTCCATATCCAACAGACATAATTGTGCGTAGGCAAGGCTTCCCTCAGTACGCACAACATTGGTGTACATTCTATCATTTTCCCAATCGTAAGCCAAGCCGACACATGCACCCTCCATGTCTCCCATGTTTATGGCGGCAATCTCTTCGTAAGTTCCATTAGGATATACTATCCCAATCGTATTGTTACTGTGAATCCGGTAGATATAGGTTCCGTCGTATTCTTCTCCTGATGGGAAAGGAAGACTTGAAATGTCTGCAATATCCGATACTTCGCCGTTTTCTAAATCAAGAGATCCCCACTTCATGGATTGAAACCCATTTCCGGCATAAGCATCCAGATAACCGGCGCCGACAATAACGGTGATTTCCATACTGTTGTTGCTTTTGTCGGCATCTTCATCGTAGTTGATCACCGCTTTTAATGTTTTGTTGCCGGCGGAGGGAACCCAGGCATCCATCGCCACTAATAGGCTTTCTCCGGTCTGCAAGCTTTTTCCATTTATGGTGCTGCTATAGCCGACATTATCGGTTAATGTAACGCTCCACGAATCGTCTGTTGGCATCCCGATATTTTTTAGAGCTATTTTAGGAGTGACTTCACTTCCTTCCACTACATAGCCCGGGAAAACACTCTTCATAGCCAAATCCACCTCGTCGGGTACGTAAGCATGCACCTTGTCTATATGTACATCGTTGCCTCCTTTGCCGGTACATTCGATGCTTATCCGGGTGTTGGGCTTCCCGGCTTTAATATCTACCGAGAAAGTAGTCCACAACTTCCCCAATGCATAGTATCGTTTATATGGGCCGGCCAGGTGCGACCAAGTGTCGCCCCCATCGGTCGATATTTTCAGGTTGATTTCGTCGTCTTTATCGGGGAATTCATTGTCACGATACATGGCAAATGAGAAGACGGTTTTGGGATGCGAGGCATCAAACTCGGGCGTGATGAGCTTTGCTGTTTTGTTTTCGGTTTCCGGATCCCATGAATTGAAATAGGCCAACTGACTGCCATCATAAGGCTTTCTTTTTTCAGGATGAACGGTTTCGGGAGAAAGAGCAAGCGTAAGCGGTTCGTCTTCTTCGAGAAGCCAATCGTCGGGAGGCATATTTTCTCCTTCAAAGCTTTCCAGAAATAGCGTTATTATTTCCGATCCATTACTCCTTTGGGGATAGTCGTTGCAAAAAACATTATTTACTTGCCCTATCCAGCTAAAAAGTAATAAGAAACAACAAGTATAAACTTTATTCATAATTAGTGATTTTATTTGTCTAAAATGGCGGAGAGACAATCCCTCCGCCATTTATTCATGTTAAAAGAACTCTCTATATATTCTATGCCGAATATGCATGTATTTACTGCTTGATTAATTTATGCATAGCCTTATTGCCATTGAAATCTTCAAGCACAAAGATATAAACTCCAGGGTTCATATTGTCCAATCCGTCGATTTTATTGCCGTCGACAGCTATTTCTTGAATAAGTTGTCCATTGGTATTATAAATATAAATTCGTCTTACAGCCTGCCGGTCGCTCAGAGTGACCTCGTTGGTAAATGGGTTAGGGAATAATGACAGATTGCTTAGCCCAACCTTGTCAATTGCCACTTTGGCAGTTAACGTAACTACTTCGGTTACATCTTGGTCGGTTATGGTTATTGTTCCCTCTTTGGTTTGATATGCCGTATGCTCCACTTTATAAGAATACGTATCCGGCAGCAAATCGCCAACAATATAATCTCCGGCGGCTAATGCTTCATCGTTGAAGGTAATGATTGCGTCGGTTATTGTATTGTCATTTTCATCGGTAATCCCGAACGTAACCGTATAGGTTGCCGGCGCCGGTTTATATACTGTATTGGAATATGCAGGAATGGCTTCAATGTCATTGTAGTCTGCTATAATAGCATATTGGTATGTACCTTCATCTAGCTCCGACCATGCTTCGTCTGTAAACGAAGTCTCAACAGTATGGGCAAGCAAAGTCCAGTCCTCTGGTTGTTCATCTTCCAAGAATCGATACAGATTATAATTAGCAGATGGCATTGTGGCTTTTCCACTACTGTACTGAATATCATTCATAGCATAGCCCTTTACCTTAAGCATGGGAACTTTGTCGAGACTCAACGATTCGAATGTTTTAAATTCTTCCGTAAAGAGGTCTCCAAAGAAGTGGGTATCATTAGTGAAGGGATAATCTTCGGTTGGATTTGAGACGCCCAACAACATGGTTGTGCCTGAATAGCTTATAGCAAACATAAACCCATTCTCTGCTTCAATAGGATAAGGCAGTTGATAAGTATTCCATTGGAGATCAATATTAGGTACTTCGTAAACATTGTACAGGATGGAAGTGGTTGGTTTTCCGTCCTCATCCAATTCAAAAATGAAAATATTCATAGATACAATGGGGTTGTCTACATCGTTTACAAACCACGACACTTCATGTATTTGCGTATTAGAGTGATAAACTGAACCATAAAGCTTGCGTGCACTGTTCCCTTGTCCAAGGATTCTACCGTCTGCTCCTCCATAACCATAGGACAGCTCCATCATGTCGGGTTTACTCCAGGAAATAACAACATCTTCTCCCTGCTTCTCGGCTATTACCGCAGATACGGGAACCGGCAGTGCGGTAAGGATTATATCGTAATCAGAAACGGATGAATTAATTTCTTCGGATGTACTATGCATTTCGTAAGCTACACAATAAACGTTGATGTCGTACGTATAGCCACCATATATATTATTGATTTCAAATGTGCCATCCTGAGCGGTTGTGGCAGAAAATTCGTCATATCCCGCCAGCATAACCAAGGCCCCTTCAATGCCCACATTGTTACTATCGAAAACTTTTCCTTTAAGAGTATATTTTTCTATAGGCACTAATGTGAAGTTGGCTTCAACGGGTTCGTCAGGACTAACTTCAACCGTTTTGGTTTGAGTTTCGTAGCCATGTTTCGATACTGTCAACTCGTAGCTGCCTTCTGCAAGATATTCTAACGTATATGTCCCATCATCACTTGTAGAAGCGAAGTAAGATGTTCCCGATGCTGCTATATCAACTCCTTCTACCGGGTTTGTTCCATCGGTAACGGTTCCTTCAACAGAAACTCCCTCCATCAATATTCGAAGGGTGATATTGGGATATATATTATTTGAATATCCCTCTTGAGTCCAGTCAAATACATCATCATGGCTACTGTTTTGATAGTAGCGGGTTCGGGTAGTGGAGTAACTGGAGCGCGTAGACATGAAGTATTGCATGTTTGAATAATAGAAAGGATCCATCGGGCGATCATACATGATGGCAAGATTACCGCCTTCGTAGTTGAATATATGATCCAAATCAATAACCAGGGTATTTATGCCTGCAGAATAGCTCAAAAGCCCATCGTATACCAACGTAAATTTAGAGGCAGGCACCCAGTCTTCGAGATCTTCCCTATCGGTATTGGCCATCCATATTCTGACATGAGAATCTGCAATCGCCTCAGAAAAGTCATAATACAGAGTCATTTGCGAGATACCACCGGCTTGTCCTACTTCATGGTTATAGTACAAGGTTTGCGAAGTATTGCCTCTAAAGAAGTACATGAAAGGGGCATGGATGCTTTTTTCTTCTCCATCCCCTATTCTCTCGTCTAATATACGGTCGTTTTCAACCACCTGGGTTTGAATTGTTACAGACATATTATTCTCTAAATCCACATCGCCTATCAACTCTATCTTAGCCATTAAAGACAATTCTCCAATGGCAGAGGGAGTAAAGGGGATGTTGAGCATCATAGAGGCTCCTACCGGTATATTTTCTCCATCTTGGTATGTAGCAAGGATGTTCTCGTTGCTATCTATTAGGCTTATAGCATAATCGGTAAGAAGTTGAGTCCCTTGGTTAAGCACGTTTACTTTATATATAAATTCTTTTCCCACCATAGCGGTAAGCGGGCCATATATATCGGTAATTGCGGCGTCTGTTCCGGTCAACTCCCTTATTGAAATATCATCAATTATCATTCCGGCTGTTACGCCCGATTTGAGATGAGCCTCGCTGAGCATTTCGAAAGCGAGGAAGAATTCTCCTTCATAGTTTTCAAGTATGATGCTATACTCATTCCAGCCGGTTAAAAGATTTTCATTCCTGAATACTTCATGTTTAATAGTTCCTTTATTCGTTCCGCTTGACAGATGAATCGCTAACTTCTCAATGTACATGTTATTAACAGGACAAGCCCAGAATTTTACTAAATAACTGTTATCTTCTTCCAATTTCATTTTGGGCGAATAGAACCAATCGTCGATAGATTGGGTGGACTGTGTTATTGCCATACGCATGGCAGCAGATCCGTTCCTTCCGGCGGTAGCATTTATCGACCAGCGGGAGTTGTCTCCATTAGCGTTTTCTAAAGTCCATAATGCATTCCCTTGATAGGCTTCAAAACCTGTATAATAAGGGAGTACTAAAAATTCTTTGAAGGTAACTTCGTTGCTTCGTATACTTCCTCCTTTGCCGGCTACGTTGTGGGCCGTAACCACATAGCTGTAAACACCCAGCCCTTCTATGGTCTCATCGGTATAGCTAAGTCCGGTGAGGCCTGTTGCAATCTCCACATCGCCGGGCGAGCGAGTTAGAGAATAGGTGATGGATTCGGTATCAAGCCACGCTCCATTTAGTCCAAATAACGGTGTATCCCAAGTAATAATAGCCTTATCGTCATCATTTGTCAACAGTGCATAATCGGGAGCATCCGGCACGTCTATGCCGACATAAGAAGTAATTGAATTTTTCATTCCTTCTCCCAAAGTCGAATAAGGCACTATCTCATAAGTATAAATACCATGATCCGGCACATTATCTACCCACGTAGTTGCAGCGCCCGGCGATTCTATGGTATGCGCAAGTTCCTGATTGCGGTATATTTCTATTTTTGTTATTGTTGCCATAGTGCCGTTAGTGTTGATTGTAGGATTTGTCCAACTTAACGTAGCCTGACGTGCACCTTCATCTCCGGGAGTAAGGGTGAGGTCTGTCACACCCCAAGGTCCCGAGGCCAGAGAAAACGGGATAGATAACGCAGTAGCCCCTATTCCGTATGTTCCTGAAGCAGTTGCGCTTGGCGATCCGATATAGGTACCTGCTCCTGTTTCCATATCCACCGAATAGAGGTAATAAAAAGAGGGAAGGCTAAAGTAATGCCAATACAGCATTCCGGTATCATGATCGAAGACAAGAGTATTATGCGTTGAAGCTTGAGCGTATGCGTCTACAACCCCCAAGGTTGTCTTTGCGCCGGTTACTTTATCTATTTTTGCTAATGAAACGGTAGGAGTGGGAGTTAATGCCCACATCCGGCCGTCTAAATCTATTTCTATTGAAGTGATGCCATATTCCAGATCCATCACTTTGGTTAAAGCTCCGGTTTCAAGATTAACAGTATAAAGAGCCGTCGTCGTTTGATTATCATCTATGGCATACATGGTTTTTGTTAAATAGTCATAAGCCATATCTGCCAATATGATGCTCGAAGAAGAGTAAGTGGCAATAGAGGTGATGTCGCCCGTTGCTATATTAACGGATGCTAAATCTACCGGGCTGCCGGACTGAACGCGATAAATAAAAACTTCTTCTCTATCTTCTCCTGCATAATTTACGTATGCTCCTGCAGAAGCCGCGCTACTATCAGTATCATCTCCCAATGCTTTTATCACGGTTACCGCCGACAAATCGGAGAGAGCCATCTTTACCCACGCATAATTTTCTTTTGCTTGCCAAGTGGGAGAGCCATAACTGTGCGTTTGGAATGCATATATACTAACAGGTTCTGCCCTGTCAACCGTTTCGGGGCTGGATTGCTGTGCCGCAAACGAGCACAAAGAGATAATCCATGCCGATAAAAAGATAAACAATTTTTTCATGATTCTTAGCGATTAAATTTTCTCTACAAAGTTAGTAAGAAATGCACTTGAATAAACGTCCTTCTTCAGGCGCAACAACTATATTCACCAATGCTTTTATATAGAGCGAACAATTTAACTATGTGTAATACAAATAAATAATTGATAAATTTCATTTAGTGTTAAAAATAGCAGGAGAGCGGTTTTGTCACTCGATATTCACCATAAGCATAAAGCAAAAACAAGCTGCATTTAGCTTTTTTGATTAAAAAGATTGTATGAAAGCGTCCAAATCTTCTCCACTTACAAGATTAAGTTTTTTGCGCAACCGGTATCTCCGGGCTTTCAGTGATTCGGGTGTAACATTCACCATCTGGGCTATTTGTTTTGCGCTTAGCCCTATTCTTAAATAGGCAGCCAGTTTCAGATCGCTTTGAGATAAATCGCCAAAGGATGATTGCAGTTTGTCAAAAAAACGGGGATGTACCTTATCGAAATGAATCATAAAGTCGTTCCAGTCCTGGTCGGCATGTTGGTTGTTCTTTACAATGCTTTTTATCTCGCGGCTTATCTTCTTTATCTTAATATCTTCGGCCGGCAATTGCCCGGCTAAAACATCTATCTGATTCAGAATTTGGTTTTTATTGGATAGCAGGAGTGAATAGGAAGAAATCTCCCTCAACTTATCCTCCAATTTTTCGGCTTGAAGTCTCTGCATATTTTTTTCCTGCTGCAAACGATCGGAAAGCTCTTTGTTCTCCGCTTCTTTCAGCAATGCTTTTTGCCGTATGTTGCGCCTGTTTTGCAGACTGATTATAAACATCAGCCCTACAACCAAAATGATACTTGCCAAAGAGATTACAACCACCATAACTTGCCTGCTTCTAAGCTTAAGTTCCTGGTCTGACAACTTCAAACGGTTCTCCGACGTTTCAAGCAGCATCGACAGATAAGATTGATATACATCAATAGCTTGTGAGTTAGCGGTTAAAAATCCTTGCAGTTCGATATATTTATTCAAGTAATAGAAAGCGCTGTCTATATTGTTCGTTTTCTGGAAAATATTGGCTATACTTTTGTATGTCCTGCTTAGTTCGGTCATATTGTTATTCTTCAAAAGCAACTCTTTTGCTTTAAAAGCATAGTGATATGCATTGTCGTAATCTGAGATATGAAAATAGTAATCTCCCAAATTCTGATAATAAACAATAGAGAG
>DAIREI010000002.1:0-19671 GCA_036795675.1 Bacteroidales bacterium | reverse complement strand
GGATGATTTATTTGCAGTTACTTTGGGTATACTTTAAGATCGGCCTCTTCGGATTCGGGGGGGGGTATGCCATGTTGTCGCTTATTCAGCACGAGGTGGTAGAGAAACAGGGATGGCTCGCCAGCGCAGAGTTTACCGATATTATAGCCATTTCGCAGATGACGCCCGGGCCTATAGGCATCAATTCGGCCACTTACATCGGATATACTGTAACGGGCAATGTATGGGGATCGGTTATTGCCACGGTGGCGGTTTGTCTCCCTTCCTTTATTATAGTGCTATCGATTGCCCACTTTTATAAGAAGTTCCGCGCCAACAAATACGTCAGCGACGCCTTTCTGGGGATACGCCCGGCCACTGTAGGCTTGATTGCAGCAGCGGCCCTATTATTAATGAATAAGGAGAACTTTATCGATTACATCAGCATTAGCATCTTCGCCATAGCTTTCATTGCTGTCCGCTACCTGAAAGTGCATCCCATTTTGATGATTATATTTGCCGGTGTGGCAGGGGTTATTATTTATTGAACTTCGCCAAGACAAAATTTGTGAAATGAGGCATCGCAAGCTCCCCCTCCTTGAGAGGGGCTGAGGGAAGTGGTAATTCTATAATCCGACTACCCGATTAAAGAACTCCGTGCGAAACTCACGCCAGCCTGCTCCTACGGAGTGCCATTGGTCGTGATAGATACGATAATTTTTTTCGCCGGTAATCTGATTGTATCCCGCAAAATTGGTATGCGGCGGACATATATTATCTTGCAATCCCACACCCATGATAATAGGACACTTAATCCGGGGCGAGAGGTTTTTGATGTCGAAGTAAGACAACAGGTCATAAATCCTGTCCCAATTATCGTTGGGGTGCTGCTCTAAGTAGCGGTCGAATCTACTTCTCGGCCAATCAACAATCTCGAAGTAGTCGCGAAAGTCAGACAGGAAAGGAACTTGGGGTGCTCCGGCTGCAATGCGATGATCTAAAGCGCATGCCGCCATGGTGAGTGCGCCGCCTTGGCTACCGCCTTCGGCTACAATACGCTCGCTATCAATTTCAGGACGGGAAACAAGAAAATCCACGCCGCGTACCAAGTCCATATAGGCGCCACGATAGTAGTAATTCTCTTTACTGTCTAATCCCCAAACAATCCAGTTGTTGTAGATATTGCCCGGCATGAGGAAACCTTGCCCACGTATCGACAGTACAAACTCGGCATAACCCGGGTTGGCATTAACATTAGGATAATAACCAGTCGCTTCGTAGGACATAAAAACAATAATGGCGGGATGTTTTCCATCTGTTTTTTGGTACGGCATAGTATCCCATTATATCTACATCGCCGAAAGATTTCATTTCTACTTTATACATGTTCTTATTGCCCTGCGACCGTTCGGGGACTAAAGTTACCTTGTAATTGGGGTTTACCTTGTCGAGTTCTTCACGGGTTTGCTGCCAAAAGGCCTCGAAGTCTCCCTTTGCATCAAGCGGCGAGATGATCTTCTCCGGCTCG
Source organism: Bacteroidales bacterium (assembly GCA_036795675.1). Lineage (GTDB taxonomy): Bacteria > Bacteroidota > Bacteroidia > Bacteroidales > Azobacteroidaceae > Azobacteroides. The sequence continues at coordinate 18,164 of DAIREI010000002.1, read as the reverse complement.
TATCCGATATTGAATTTTTCAGCATCGCTTGTTACTCCATCCCGTTCGATATAAACGGTGCAGCGGTAAAATCCGGGTTCGGGAAGATTGAATGGGATAGTAAGAGTTTGATTACTGAGCGAGTTTAATTCTACAGGCATAACAATACTGTCTAATGGCGCATGCTTGTCGGTTTTGAGAACTAAAATGGCATTCAACTTCACTCGCTCGCGATGTGTATTATTCAATGCAAGATCAATTTGTTGAGCTTCACCCTCCATAAAAACCCATTCATGGGCAGGAACGTTAACGGAGTAGGTAATACCATCCATCTTATTCATCGTACGAAGAATGAATCTTTCGGTAAGAATACCGCCGCCGCCGCCATTATCGAATACGCGTATGGCTATCGTATTTGGTTCATCGTATTTGACATATTGAGCCGGTACAATGTATTTTCGTTTGTCATTATGTTTACCTTCATAGTTGGGAGGGAAAGAACCGGTCATTCCTACGGAATACCCGTTGAAGAACAATTCATCTACATCGTCAGCGCTATCGTACTCGATAATAATACCGTCGTATTGTTCAATATTGCTCTTATAATCAGCAGGAACAGTCGTTTGCTTGCGATACCAGGCATAGCCGTCATAACCGGCAAAACCTTGATTTTCCCATAATGAGTTAATCGAAATAGTAGTCCAGCTGCTGTCGTCAAAATCGGGAGCTGCCCAAGCCGAATCGTCGCCGGTAGAGAATTTCCATTGGTGGTCTACATATACAATCTTGGTTTCCTCTCTTATCTCCAACTCGGTATCACATGAGTAGAACATAAAAGGAATAATTGTAAACAGTAGAATAAACTTCTTCATGACATTAAAATTTTAATATGATTGTAATTTGACGTAAAAGTAGTTAATTAATTTCAATTGACAGTGGACAGTGGATAATGAATAATTTGTTCCTTAAAGAAGCATAGTCTCAATCTTATCGCAAGCGTGGACATTTTTGATTAATGCAAATATAACGACAGTTAATCGATTTCACCAAATCTTTTTATTAAAGCCATCTAATTGCAGTGCAAAATTATGCTGAAAGCACAAAATAGCTTAGGATAGGGCTTTCAGCCCTATCTACTATAGCCTTCCCGTGGTAAGTTAGCCCTGAAAGGGCGATATATCAATTTGATGATTTTTTATATAATCCTTTCAGGATATCCTGCTCTGGAGGCAATCTTTTGTTGATAGGGCTGAAAGCCCTATCCTAAGCTATTGCGAGCTTTCAGCTCGTTCGCTTGTTCATTTGAAATTATTTCCTTCATTTTCTTCATCATCTTAATTTCTTTCATTACTTTTGCAGTGCAATATGAAGCGCTTCATATCCATACTGCTGATATTTACGGTCAACCTTTTGTTCTTGACCCATGCTTTGTTGCCTCATCATCATCACGATGGGATTCCTCATTTTATTTTTCAGGCCGAGCATCATCACAATAGCCAAGAGGCTGACGATTGTTGTTGCCCAACTGAAACTCCCCTGTGCGATGAAGAATGCGCGCTCGACCAGGACATTGAGGCTATTTGTGCCAACGACGATGAGGACGATTGCCACTGCACGCTCTGCTGCGCGTCGCACGACCATTCCCATCTGTTGCTTCAGGCTCTGTTGCTTTTCTACCATTACGACTTCTCACTGCCGGATGAACCTCAAGAAATCGGGCAGCCTTCTTATTTAACCTATCATCACGAATACATCGCCCGCAGCCTTGGGCTGAGAGCACCACCTTTCCTTGCTTAGTAGAACTAAGAACTAAGAGTTGCGCGATGCGTAGCTTCTATCAGCTATTAGTTATATTGCCCCCAACCCACTGAAGGGGGCTAAAACGCTATTCCCTATTAGGGGGAGGAAGTCCCCTTCAGGGAATTTAGGGGCAAGCATTCAACATTAAACAATAAACATTCAACAATGAAATATTTTATAGCATTATGCATTGCTACGGCAATGCTCATGTCGTGCGGGAAAAAGCATGACCACAATCACGACCATGATCACAGCCACGACCACTCGGGGCATGTGCATGGTGAAGGTTGCAACCACGATCATGACCACGACCACAGTGGTCATTCACACGCAGCGGCGGACGAGCACAGTCACGCAGCCGATGCCATTATATTTACTCCCGAGCAGGCGGCCAAGATAGACTTTGAGGTGGCTAACCCCGCCATGGAGCCTTTCGGACAAGTGATTAAGACTACGGCTCAAATACAATCATCGCAAACCGATGAGACGATTGTGTCGGCCAAAGCTTCCGGCATTGTCTTGTTCTCGGGTAAGAATATCACCGAAGGGCAGGCGGTATCGTCGGGGCAGACCTTGTTCTCTGTCTCGGGATCGGGCATAGAGAACAACTCTGCCGTGCGCTTTGCGGAAGCCAAAAGTACCTACGAGCGTGCCGAGGATGCCTACAAGCGGGCACAGGAGTTAGTGAAAGAAACCATCATCTCCGAGCGCGAGTTTCAAGAGCGTAAATCGGAGTATGAAGTCGCCAAAGCGGTGTACGACAATTTGGTCACCAACTTTACGGGCAAAGGGCAGCGCATCTCTTCCCCGCGTGGCGGCTACATCAAGCAACTCTTGGTGAGCAATGGTCAATACGTGGAAGAAGGACAAGCCTTGGTGAGGATATCGGCCGATAAGTCGCTGATATTAAAAGCGGACGTGTCGCCCAAGTACGCCTCTGTATTGCCCAATATTGCCGACGCGGTGATTATAGGGAGCGATAAGCAAAGCTACACGCTGAAAGACCTCAACGGCAAAGTGCTGTCGTACGGACGTTCATTGAACGAAGGCAATTACCTCTTGCCCGTATCCTTCCAAGTGGATAATAAGGCGGGCTTCCTTCCCGGCGGTTTTGTGGAGATGTACATCCGCATGCAATCGTCCGAACCGGTGATGACTTTGCCCGGCTCGGCATTGACCGAAGAGCAAGGACTGTACTTTGTCTACGTGCAACTTTGCGGCGAATCGTACGAGAAGCGCTTGGTAGACATCGGAGCCACCGACGGGATACGCACCCAAATATTATTGGGCTTGAGTGCAGATGAGAGAGTAGTAACCATAGGGGCAATGTCCGTAAAGCTGGCTCAGGCTTCGGGCGCGCTTGACCCCCACGCGGGACACGTACATTAAATGCAAACTAAGAACTAAGAGTGAAGAACTAAGAGTTGCTTCGCATTGCGCTAACTCTTAACTCTTAGTTCTTAGTTCTTAACTCTGAATGTTATGTTAAATAAAATCATAAGTTTTTCGCTCAACAATAAGTTATTCATATTGTTGGCTTCGGTTGTGCTGATTGTAGCAGGTGTTTACATCGGCAACCGGATGGATGTAGATGTTTTCCCCGACCTTACGGCGCCCACGGTGGTGGTGATGACCGATGCGGAAGGGATGGCAGCCGAAGAGGTGGAGCGTTTGGTAACGTTCCCTATCGAAACGGCGGTGAATGGTGCTACTGATGTGCGCCGGGTGCGCTCGGCCTCGATGCAGGGTTATTCCTTTGTGTGGGTGGAGTTTGATTGGGGAGCGGATGTGTATAAAGCCCGCCAGGTGGTGACCGAGAAGATGGCCACCATTGCCGAGTCGATGCCCGAAGGGGTTATCCCCATGCTAGCGCCCCAATCGAGTGTGATGGGAGAAATCCTCTTCATCGGTTTGCAGGCCGATACTACTTCTTTAATGGACTTGCGTACGATTGCCGAATGGTCGGTGCAGCCGGTGATTCTTGCTACGGGCGGGGTATCGCAGGTGACGATTATCGGTGGCGATTATAAGCAGTATCAGGTATTGGCCGACCCCTATATGCTGAAATACTACGGCGTTACCCTCGCCGAACTGTCGGAAGTGTGCCAAAGCATCTCCGAGAACTCTACCGGCGGGGTGGTACGCGAATACGGCAACGAATATATGCTCCGGGGGATTGCCCGCACGTTCGACTTGGAAGAGCTGGGCAACTCGCTCGTGAAGATGGTGGACGGACAACCCATATCGCTCAGCCAAGTGGCTGAAGTAAAGGTAGGAGCGGCGGTAAAGATGGGTACGGCTTCGCAGAATGGCAAGCCGGCGGTGATTATCTCCGTATCGAAGCAGCCCAATATCAATACGCTCAATGTGACGAAGAACATCGAGAAGAACCTGACGGAGCTGATGAAGACCTTGCCGCCCGATATTAAGATGGATACGGCTATCTTCCGCCAGGCGGACTTTATCAATACCTCGGTCTACAACGTGTCACGCGCCCTGATTGAAGGGGCGATACTGGTTATCGTTGTGCTGTTCCTCTTCCTCGGCAGCTTCCGTACCACCATTATCTCGGTGCTGGCTATTCCGTTGTCGTTATTGGGAACCATCATCGTGATGCACTTCCTGGGGATGAACATTAATACCATGAGCCTCGGGGGGATGTGTATCGCCATCGGGTCGCTGGTAGATGATGCGATTATCGACGTGGAGAACGTGTTTAAGCGATTGAAGCAGAACCATAAGAAGCCCAAGGAGGAAAGGCAGTCGTCCTTTACCGTGGTCTTCGATGCTTCGCGCGAGATACGTGCTTCTATCCTCAATGCTACCTTTATTATTATAGCTGCATTCGTTCCTTTGTTTTTCCTTTCGGGGATGGAAGGGCGCATGCTTAAGCCGCTGGGTATAGCTTATATCGTATCGCTCTTTATGTCGCTGCTGGTGGCAATGACCGTTACGCCGTTGCTCTGTAAGCTTTTGTTGACTAATCCTAAATACCTCGATAAGAAAGAGAAGGACAGTTGGGTATCGACTCATTTGCTAAGGGGCTATAAGAAGTCGCTCGAGTGGACATTGAACCATAAAAAGCCTGTACTCATTTCGTCCGTGGCCTTGCTTATAGTAGCTTTGGTGATGTTCTTTAATATGGGCTCGGCATTCTTGCCCGAGTTCAACGAAGGCTCGCTCACCATCTCTGCCGTCTGCAAGCCGGGTGTGTCGCTTGATGAGAGCGACCGCTTGGGGCGGATGATGGAAGAAGAACTGTTGAGCATCCCCGAAGTAACTACCACCGCCAGGCGGACGGGTAGGGGAGAGCTGGACGAGCATTCACAGTCGACCAACGGTGCCGAGATAGACGTGAACTTCACCTTGGGCAAACGCTCGCAGGAGGCCTTCTTGGAAGAGGTGCGCGAAAAGCTGGGCGCTATCCCCGGTGTGGCTACTACGGTAGGCCAACCGCTGGGGCACCGCATCGACCACATGCTTTCGGGTACGCGGGCCAATATAGCCATCAAGTTGTTCGGAACCGACCTCAACCTCCTGTTTATGTTGGGTAATCAGATACAGAATACCATATCGGATATCCCGGGTTTGGTGGATGTGAGTGTTGACCAACAGACCGAAGTGCCTGAAATTCAGATTAGAGCCAAACGTCAAATGCTGGCGCGATACGGCATCAGTATGGAAGAGTTTAACCGCTTCGTGAGCATGGCTTTCTCGGGCGAGAAGCAGACCGATATATTCGAAGGGCAACGCAGTTTTGAGTTGATTCTCCGCCTTACCCCCGACTACACCAACTCGATAGAAGGCATTAAGTCGGCTTTGATTAATACGGCCGACGGTGGTTATGTACCGCTGGAAGAAGTAGCCGACATCGTGTCGGTAATGGGGCCGAACTCAGTGAGCCGCGAGAATGTGCAACGCAAAATAGTGGTGTCGGTTAATGTGGCCGGGCGCGACTTAGGCTCTGCCGTAGAGGAGATTCAGAAGACCATCGATTCGCAGATTACCCTTCCCGAAGGCTACCTTATTGAGTACGGCGGGCAGTTCGAGAGCGCCAAGAGCGCTTCGCGTACGTTGCTGCTGACCTCCTTGCTGGCTATCTTCGTGATATTCTTGCTGCTCTATCAAGAGTTTAAGAACGTGAGCTTGAGTACTTTGATATTGGTCAACCTGCCCTTGGCATTGATAGGCGGCGTATTCGCCATCTTTATCACGTCTAATGTAGTCAGTATCCCGTCCATCATCGGGTTCATCACCCTCTTTGGGATTGCCACGCGCAACGGGATATTGCTGGTGTCCAACTATCAGCGACTGAAAGAGAAGCATCTGCCTATATACGATATAGTAGTGCAAGGCTCTACCGACCGCTTAAACGCCATTATGATGACGGCCATTACCGCCGGTTTGGCTTTGCTTCCGTTGGTATTCCAGGGCGATAAGCCGGGCAACGAGATACAAAGCCCTATGGCTATTGTTATTGTGGGTGGATTGGTTACCTCTACCATTCTTAATATATATATTGTTCCGATATTGTATCAATGGTTAAATAGAAAGAAAACAAACGACTGATGTCAGCCCCCTAAATCCCCCTGAAGGGGGACTAACCCCCAACCCCTAAAGGGGAGTTCAGGAAGTCCCCTTCAGGGGATTTAGGGGCAAAAAAAATAAACAACAATGAAGAAAATAATTATATTAATTACACTGGCGTATTGCTCGCTTAATCTGATAGCACAGAATCCCTACCACAGCATCCTGTCGGAGATTGAACAGAACAATACCCTGTTGGCAGCCACGCGTAGCGAAACCGATGCCGAGAAGATAAGTAATAAGACAGGCCTGCTCCCCGATAGTCCCGAAGTGGAGTATCATTACCTTTGGGGTACGGGCGATGACGGTGGTACGTGTCAGGATATTTCGGCTTCGCAAAGCTTTGATTTCCCTACGGTTTATTATCATAAAAAGAAGGTGAGCGATAAGCAGAACAGCCAACTCGATCTGAAGTATATGATTGATAGGAAGGATATTATGCTCGAAGCCTATAAATTGTGTGTAGAGTTGTCTTACCTGAACAAGTTGACCAACGAGTATAGTAAGCAATACGACTATGCCAAGCAGACTGCCGATGCCTACCAAGCGAGCTTCGACAAGGGTAATGCCAATCGCATCGAACTGAACAAGGCCAATATCAGCCTCATCAATGCGGAGAAGAACCTGAAAGCGGCCGAGATGGAGCGCGACTTTGTTTACGCAGAACTCGTTAGGCTGAATGGGGGACAGGACTTTCAATTCTTGGGAAGTTATCCGGTGGTTATCGTTCCTGCCAACTTCGAAGCCTGGTATGGGATGATGAAGGAGAACAACCTGTCGTTGCGCTATCTGGAGCAGGAACTCAACCTGAACAAAAGCAGCGAAAAGCTACAACGCTCGTTGAACCTGCCCAAGTTTTCGGCAGGCTATATGCGCGAAGGCGCTCCGCACGAGCAGTTCCAGGGCCTCACGGTAGGAATGTCCATCCCCTTGTGGGAGAATCGTAACACCGTAAGGCAGATAAAGGCGCATAACCAGGCTATTGTAGCTACTCAAGTGAACGAAGACCTGCGCTTCCGCAACGAAACCAAGGCTCAGTACGACAAGCTGGTCTATCTGAAGAAGATTCTCGATATGTACGAATCCACCGTGGCCGACACCAAAACTGTCGACCTGCTGAAGAAAGCGATGGAAGGCGGCGAAATCTCCCTTATCGACTACCTGCAAGAGCTGGAAGTCTTCTACGAGATGATAACCAACAAGCTCGAAACCGAGCGCGACCTGCACTTAGTGTGGGCAGACTTGATACAGTGGGAGCTGTGATGCGTTAGGGTCTAATAGCACACAGATGACGATGCACCACATTGGACAACCCCACGTCAAAATGAAGTTTTGGCGTGGGGTATATTGCGAAATCAATTATCTAATATTACCTTTGTGTCCTATTTAGAAACAAAACAAACAATATGCTTACTTTCAAACCGGTAGAGATTTCCGACAAGGATACGATACAGTCAGTATTTAATAATAATACGTATCGGAACTGCGACTTCTCTTTTTCCAATATCTTCAGTTGGCGACATTATTACGAAACCACCTTTGCCGTAGAAGACCAATGCCTGTACATTCGCTTTCAAGGACACGACGACGAACCGGGCTATCTATTCCCCCTGGGAGAGAAAGATATTAAACATCGTATAGAACGCTTGAGAAGAGATGCGGAAAAGCGCGGCGACGCCTTTTGCCTCTATGCCGTAACGGAGCGTATGATGGAGGAGATAGAGCAGGCATTCCCGGGCGAATTTGTTTACCGGCAAGACCGTGCCTGGTTTGAATACCTCTATTCTTCTGTCGACCTGATTACATTAACGGGCAAGAAACTGCAAAATAAGCGTAACCATATCAATAAATTTAAGTGTACCTACCAATGGGAATACCTGCCCATCACCCGCGATATTATTCCCGATTGCCTGAAACTATACGAACGCTGGTGTGAAGAGAACGGCGATTGCAAGAGCGACAATTCGCTGATGCAAGAGGGCATTGCCACCCAAAGCGCTTTCGATAACTACGAAAAGTTGGGATTGATAGGCGGCGCCCTTCGTATCGACGGCGAGATATTGGCCTATTCCTACGGGCAACCGCTTACCCGCGACACCTTTGGGGTACATGCTGAGAAGAGCCTTCATACTGTCGACGGCGGTTTCACGATGATCAATCAACAGTTTGCCGAGCACAATTGCAAAGATTACCTGTATATCAACCGCGAAGAAGACCTGGGCTTGGAGTCACTGCGCAAGGCCAAAATGTCTTACCATCCGGCCATGCTGTTAGGCAAAGGCTACGTTGAATTGGTGAAATAAATCATGATTGTTTTCGGAGAAGATAAATATAAGCCCGGGTTGATGGAACTGTGGAAGCTCTGCTTCCCCGACGATACCGATGAGTTCGTACGCTTCTATTTTGATAAGGTTTACAAGAACGACGAATCACTTATCCTTTTTGATAAGGGGCAAGCGGCGGCCTTTCTTCAGATGATACCTTACCCTGTCAAGTTCGACTCCCATATTGCACAGGCCGGTTATATATCGGGGGCGATGACACATCCCGCATCCCGCAAAAAAGGCTACATGCAGCAACTATTGACCGAGGCTTTCCATATCATGCAGGAGCGCGCTTTTGCTTATACCTTTCTCATCCCGCAAGAAGAATGGCTCTTTACGTTCTACGGCAAATACGGATACGTCCCGGCTTTTCCCCAATATGAATCGACAGTACTCATCCCCGACTTCCATTATTCCCCCCAAGTTACCTTGCTGAGGGATAAATCGGTGCGGCACTTTTCCTCATTCCTCGGGCTTGACCTATCCGATGCCTATTCGGTTTATTATCGCTTCCTCACAGCCAAAGACAGGGTAGTGCTGAAAACTCCGCCGCACTTCTCCAACATATTGCAAGACCTTTTTATCGACGGAGGCAGCCTTTTCTTCAACGATTGGGGAATTCTCTTTGCCCTGCCCGGAGAAGACCACGTGGTAGTAAAAGAGTTTTTCTACTTCGACGGAGAGATAAAAAACGAGTTTGTTAAAGTCCTGCAACAGGCTTATCCCGGTAAGGAACTACTGTGGATAAACGATCCTGCAACACCTTTTGTGTCCTATAAAGGCATGATAAAATCCTTCGACAATTCACCCATCGACCCTTTCATTTATATGAGCATGATGCTCGATTAATTATAAACAAAGCTTTCCGGGACTTCTATCTCTATACGTGTGCCTGTTGCATTGCCGTCATCGTTGTATAAATCGATGATACGCTGCTCTATCTTCCGGCTGTTCGTCTGGTTGTACAATTCTATTTGTCTTCCCAGGATGAAGAGTCCCTGCCGGGTGCCGGCGGTATGGCTAAGCGTGGCTGCCTCGCGTCCTATTCCATTATCTTCAATGCAAATAAGAATGCCGGTTGCGAGTGGGGTAAAGCTTATGGTAAGGAGCTTTTCGCCTTTCTTATTCCTTAACCCATGCTTCAGTGCATTCTCGCAATGGGTGTGAAGCAGCATATTGGGGATTTGAATATGGGTGTCGACGCCTGCATCTATTTCTATCCGGTAATTAAAAGCATCCCCGAAACGCATCTTTTCCAATTCGAGGTACATCTTGATGTATTCAATCTCTTGCTGCACCGAGCGCGAGGGTAGGTCGACATCCCGCAGGGTTGTATTGGTGAAATTGGAGTATAAAGAGAGGTAATGATTGGCTTCTTCTTTCGAGAAATTCATAATATGATACTCGATACCTGCCAGCACATTGGCATTGAAATGAGGGATAGAGCGTAATCTTATCGACTGTATTTTGTACTGGTTCAGTTGCTTTTGCCGTTCCAGACGATGCAGGTTCTCGCGGTTCTTTTTATTTACGAAATAGAGGACAACCCAAACGATGGCTCCGCCCAACAGCAATGCAGCCAATACGATGAACCATAAGGTTTGCCAAAAAGCAGGACGGATAGTGAAGCCGTAACTCACCGGAGCCGTTTCGGTGGTTATGTCGCCCGCATCGGCTTTTACTTGAAATATGTAATTGCCCGGCGGCAGGTTGTTGAACGTCACTTCGCGTTTCTTAGTCGGTTCGCTCCATTCGTCTTGAAAGCCCAGCAAGCGATAATGATAGCGCACAGCGTAGGGGTCGGAATAGCACAGCCCCGTGAAGGAGAAATGAAGGTTGCGATTTTTGTGTGTCAGTTGCCCGCTCTCTTCCAAATTGTGCATATCCACATTGTTCTCCGAATGTTGAGCGGTAGTGAGATAAAGCAATGGCGTGCGTGCCGGCCTCATCAGATTGGATGGGTTGAACTTCAAGACCGTAGGACCTTGGGTGCCGAGCCAGATATTGCCATCGAAGTCTTTGGTCATCGTGTTCCACGAATGTTCGCCACTGGAATTGCCGTTGGTATAGTCGTAATTAACCACCCGCTTTGTAATCGCATCAATGATCTTTACACCTGTATTGTCTGATATAACAATCAAATTATCGGGCATATAGCAGAGATTTTTGATGATGGTGTTCGGAAATTCCATAAATAGGTTTAATGTATCGCCGGCGGTATGGTAGATATGGCTTTCGCAGGCAAACCAAAGCCGCCCGGTTGGGTCTTTATCCACTGCCTCGCTGTTCATCGTATTGTCGGAATAGAAAAACACACTATCTGCCTCGCTGATGCGGCAAACGCCCTTATGCCCGCCTATCCACAAGCGCTCTTGGTCGTCGGCCTGTACGGTATAGATGGTGGCCCGGCCCAGGTCGACATGCGAAATATCGCGAAGCAGATTGCCGTCGGCATCAAGTATAAACAACTTTCCCCAACCCCCGACAGCAAACTCGTTGTCGCTTATGCGGCAGGATGTGGCGTAGTAGATTTCGGGTGGGATGCCCAGCCATCGAAAAGAGCCGTTCCTGTATTTCAATATATCGCGGAATGTAGTAAAATAGATGGCGTCGTCAATTTTTATCGACCGGTACATGAAGCCGTTCGCGTCACTGCCACGCATCGGGGGGTAGGTAATTTCGCGGAAGCGGTTGTCCTTGTAATGAATCAATTTGCCGTTGCCTGTGCCCAAATAAACCTCGTTGTGATTAACAGGAACAATGGAATAGACTATGTCGGCATCTTGCGCATTCACCTTGTAGTTGATGCAGTCGAGTTTGAAAAAGTTGTACACGCCCTGCCGCGAAGTGAACCACAGATTGCCTTCACGGTCGAACAAGAGCGAGTTGGGGATATTCACATTGTCGATAATCATCTCGAACTGTCCGTTGCGAAGACGACGAACACTCTTGGCGTCACGGATGATAAAATTCCCCTCGGCATCGAGTACCACGGCAAGGTCTTCATCGCTGTATATGGCAGGTATATCGATGGATTTGGGGAAAAGGAAGCGAAGTCTTGCCTCCGAAGGCGTAATATCCCACACACCGTAGTAACCCACAGCCAGCAAGTCGTTGCCCTGCTTCAGGAAACGGCAGGCTAGAATATTGTCCAAGACTGCCTGCTCCCTGCCGTCGATAGCCGATACCACATAGAGTTTTTGGTTGTGTGTGGGGATATAAACCAATTGTGCATCAAGATCGTAATAAATACTCTGCCCGAAATCCATCTCGGCTAATCGCGGGTGGCTGAAATGTTCAACCAGCGTGTCGTCCTCAAGCCGGAAAAGCGCCAACTCTTGCACATCACGTTTGGTGAACAGGCTGTAGCCACCGGGAAGCCCGGGCGACTTATCCACGCTGTAGTTCAGGTTGTCGTCGCGATGGAGCAGGCGCAATTCGTCGGTCTTGGTATTGAGCGCATAAACAAAGTAGTAGCCGTAGATGATAATCTCTCCGTGTTCATTCTCTTCAATCTTATTAATAGGCAATGATTTATGGGCAAGATAGGTTTTGAATGAATGTCCATCGAAGCAGGTCACCCCATGCTCCGTTCCGAACCAAAGGAAGCCCCTTGAATCCTGAAACACACATTCCACCAGCTCGGTCGGCAATCCGTCGGGGATGCCATAGTGCCGATAGCCGTATTCCGGACGCACCAGTTCTCCCTGCGCCGTTATCATTCCACATGCAAAGGAAAGCAGTAAGCAGAAGATGATTTTAGTAGTAGATTTCATGGCAAACGATTTATGTACAAATATAGTGAATAATGAAAGAAATATTACGATTATTACACAGAGATTCACAGAGAACCACAGAGTTACACAGAAAGATAAAAATATACTCCGTGTTTCTCTGTGTTATCTCTGTGTCACTCTGTGTAAGCATTTTTAATATATTAATCAATATCTCACTTTTATCCTTTCATGTTGCGTTGCAATAATATACACTCCTCGGGTATTTAGGCCGACCGAAACTCTGCTTCCCATGGCCTGCCCGCTATCTACCTTGATGCCTTGTATATTGTAGACAACATACGATTCACCAGGCTTCAGCCCTTCGATGTGCAACAAGCCGTCTTGGGTGTAAGCGTACATATTTCCTTTTATAGAAGGCGAATCGATGCTTACGGGTTCGTGCTGCTGCGGTTCGCGGTCGAGGTTTTTCAATATGGGATAATAGCCGTCTTCGTAGAACCAGATCGTGTTATCCCAACCCGTGGTAGTGATGGGGATAGCAGGTGAGCCTACCATTACCGTGGTATCGCGCCAGTTGTTGGTATCGGTGAAAAAGGCAGGGTCGCGGAAGTTTGACGAAGGGGTGTAGATGCCGTATTTCTTGCCCTCATAGGGGATATAAGCGAAGATGGGATTATTGTAGTTTTCCCCAAATGCGCCGTTGAAATGGATGGTAGGCGTCCCTTCTTCCGACACATGACTATCGGAAAAACAGTTCCATACATTTACCAAGGCTCCACCTGAGAATGCGCCGAGGTACTTGGTGCCGGTCTGGCTTTCGGGGGCTTCCACCTTACCTGTGGCGTAACAGTTTTGTACCGCATTGCGCGAACCCGAATCACCGATAAATCCGCCGAGGTAGCCGAAGTTTTCAAGTTGGTCGACCGACGATACCGCGCCTGTAGCGTAGCAGTTGCGCACAATAGCATTATTCCGTCCGATGAATGCACCAACATTATAAACGCCATTCTTCGCTTCCGATTCAATCCGGGTGACATCTCCGCGGGCAAAGCATTGGTTGATATCCAACTTCGGCGCCCCTGATTCTCCGATAAATCCGCCAATATTGCAATAGCCCTCCACCGAGGCCAGCGAATAGCAGCGCTGGAGCAATGCTTCGCTGCTTGCAAATAATTGACCTGCGAAGCCTCCCACGCGACCGCTTGCAAACGTCCCTTCTACCGAACCCTCGCTTACAAAGCAGTCTTCTATAGTGGGTATGATATGGTAGGAGTAGGTGGTCACATAGCCTATCAGGCCGCCGGTGTAGCGTATATTGCCCATGATGGCGGGCTTGACCCACGAGTTGCGGATAGCCAACCTGCGGGTATCGCTTGCATAGACCTGGCCTATCAGCCCGCCGAGCGCGCACTCCTGGCTGGTGCTGGGGTTGAATACCGAAGCATCAAGCTCCGCGCTGCATCCGTCTACCACCCCTCCGTGGTTCATCGTTCCGATAAGTCCGCCTATATAATAGTGCCGGGAAGGAACTGTGGGGTCGGAGGTGATTTCTAAATTGATGGCATGGCAGTTGGTAATGCTCACCAGCGAATCATTGGTTTGCCCGGCCAGGGCTCCTGCATAGATGTTGCGGTAATTCCCTGTGATATCGTGGGTGTATTCATTACTTAGTATAATACGGCAATTATCGAGCTTGAGGTTGCGTATTTCGCTCTTACCCCGTATTTCTCCGAATAGGCCGAGGCGGATAGTGACACTGTTGGCGTTAGAGCCGCGCGAGAGGTAGTTGTGCAGCTCGTAATTGCTGACGGCATGCCCCTTGCCATCGAAGTTTCCGCGGAAAACCGTGTTGTACGAAAGAGCTTCGGCGCCATTGGCTATTACGGGCCAGTAGTGGCCGCCGAGGTCGATGTCGTTCTTCAGTTCGATGGTTCGCCCGGCGTATGTGACGCCGTTGTTCACCTCGTTGGCCAGCCAAGCCAGCTCGGCCGGATTGCCGATGACGAGTATGCTGTCGCTGGGCGTGGGTGCCATAAGATAGGAGATGCCGTCCCACTTGTCAGCCGTATAGCTGCGGACGAGGTGGCGCAGTTGCGGCATCTTTCCGTCTTCATAATAATAGGGCTTGAGCGGCCAATAAAAATTGCTTGACGATGATTCCTCGTAGTCCCAGGTTTTGCTGTTCCACCAGAAGTCTTTCTCAAGCAGGCGTGCCGGCTCTACGATATAATTGTTGGCCTGTATATTGGCTTCTGTTTCGGTGGTTCCGATGGCATTGTATCCTGTTTCGGTGAAGTAATTGTAGGATATCGACTTCTCGGCATAGAGGAATATAGAATTGTAGTGGCCTATAATAGAGCCGCGTATAATACGCTCGTGGCTGTCGCCCGTCAGCTTTCCGGCGAATACATTATTCTTGATGAAATGGCCAAAGCTGCTCGATCCCCCGCTGCCGACAAGGCCTCCTACATAGAAATAGTCTTTGGCATGCTCCTTGCGGATGATTTTTATCTCGCCGGTAACGTAGTTGTTGCCGGTTCCGCCGGTTGTTGGATATCCTGCTATGCCCCCTATGTGGACGTAAGCGTATTTCAACTGATCACCGTAATATTGTTCGGGAAGGATGGAATTCCAGGTAATATCGCCCGTCATATAGCAATTCCTGACATTGGGGGCTCTCCCTGCTATGCCGCCCACAAACGCTTCGGAGACGTAATTGCCTGTAGAAGCGATATGCATATCGCCTTCGGCAATGATATGGCCCGTCACAAAGCAATTCTCGACCGTATAGGTCGAAATAGAACCCACTATGCCTCCCATATAGGGAACATTGCCGCGAATAGTAGTCCCTTCGCTATAGCAGTCGCTTATTTTGGCGTAAGCGACGCCCGCTATCCCTCCCACAAAGGGTACGGAGCCTGTATCTTCCATATCTCCGGAAGTAAAACAGTCGATGCTGCTGTTGCGGATGAAGCAGTTGCGGATAGGGACGCTGGAGTTGCCTATGATGCCTCCAAAATAATTTGAATAATGAATAACCGAAGCCTCGATAGCGCTGTTCTCGACATAGCAATTCTCGATCACGGCATTCTGCACCCGCCCGATAAGCAACCCTCCGCTTATAAAATATACGCCCCTTGGCACCGCATCGACTTTCATATAGAAGTTGTCGATACCCAAGTTGCACACCACGGCCCGAATGGTTGAGCTTCCGTTGACATAGCCAAACAAACCGGCTGCATATTGGACGATGTCGACGCCGAAGGTTGTGTTAAGGTTGCGAACCACATGCCCGCGCCCATCGAAATACCCGCTGAAGGGGCGCTGGATGGCATATCCAAAGCTGTTTTTCCGGGTGTGGTATTGGCCGATAGGCTCCCATTCGTAGTCGAGCAGGTCGATATCGGCAGCAAGCAAAATAGTGTCGCCCAAGAAGGAGTAGGTATCTGTGGCATTCACCTGGTTGGCCACCCACTTTAGTTCGGCGGCGGTTTTGACTGTGTACACCCGACCGACCGGCGTAACCGGGGTCGCTTCATTCCGAGCTTGGGCCCGGTTGCAGGGGAACAGTATCATCAGGATAAATATTCCCACGATTGCATTAAGAGGTAAAGATTTCCTTTCCATAATTCTGTACTTTTAAGTATTAATCGAATGAGTTTACACAACAAATATATACCGCGCAATTCCCCAATAAAAACTATTTCAAGCATTGATGATGAGATTGTGATGAATAGGGGGTAAGGCATACATGAATAGGGCTGTTTTTTACATGAATGATTTTTTGTTATTCCCTTCATTTTTTCATTGCTATCATTATGCTGATTAATGAAGAAGTAGTATTTTTGCAAAATATGAAAAATTACAAGGCAATCATAGTAGAAGATGAGGAGCTTCCGCGCCTTTCGCTGATGCAAAAGCTCAAAACTTACCACCCCGACATAGCGGTGGTAGACACCTGTGCCGATTGCGAAACCGCGCTGGATAGTATGAGTAAAATCGGAAAAAGCGAGCAATTTCAAATCGGTGCGATTATCACGTAATCCGTTCATTATTAGCGGATATTCTTCGTTTTTCCACATCGTTGAAAAGCGAGTAATTGTGAAAAATTGCAGTATTTTGGTTACCAAACCGTTAGCCGGGTTGTTACCGAAAGCGGGATAGGTAACAAGACGCAGGACATAGAAACCCAATCCGTTTCTTATGTTTTGAATTACAGCATTTTGCATAACAAAGAGCGCTTATATAACCGGTAACTTTGCCGAGAGACAAAGCCCACAAAATTATAAGCGTTATGAAAGTAGAAAAGTTTAAGGTTTTGCTTTACCTGAAAAAAAGCAGCCCGGACAAATCTGGTAAAGCCCCGATCATGGGACGTATTACCATAAACAATTCCATGGCCCAGTTCAGTAGTAAGCTGTCCTGTACACCAAAGTTATGGAATCCCCGCGAGAGTCGGCTGGACGGTAAAAGCCGTGAAGCGGTTGAAATCAATCAGAAAATCGAGAAACTCCTGCTTGGCGTTCACTCGGCATTCGACAGCCTTGTGGAACGCAAAAAGTCTTTCGATGCGGAATCGGTTAAGAACCTGTACCAGGGGAGTATCAATTCCCAAATAACCCTGCTAGCCCGCCTGGAGATGTACATGGACGAGCTTCGCTCCCGTGTGGGGATAGACTGCGCCCCAACCACATTAAGCAGCTATGTCTATACCCACCGTTCATTGGGGAAGTTTATCAAGAAGAAGTTCCGAACGAAAGATATTGCTTTCGGACAACTTAACGAGCAGTTTATCCGGGAGTATCAGGATTTCGTATTGGGCGAGTTGGGATATGCGATGCAGACCGTCCGCCATTATCTGGCAATCCTGAAGAAAATATGCAAGATAGCTTTCAAAGAAGGTGTTTCCGAGAAATTTCATTTTGCCTATTACAAGCTACCCAAACAGAAAGAAACCACTCCCAAAGCGTTGAGCCGGGAGAGCTTCGAGAAAATCCGTGATCTGGTAATCCCGAAGAACTGCCCTTCGACCAGTTTCACAAGGGATTTGTTTCTCTTCGCCTGCTACACGGGCACTGCCTACGCCGATGTATCCCGCATTACGAAAGAGAACCTTTTCACGGATGAAGAAGGTAATCTTTGGCTAAAATACCGGAGAAAGAAAACAGACTACCGGGCACGTGTCAAGTTGTTGCCCGAAGCCATCGTCCTGATTGAGAAATACAAGGATGACAACAGAGATACGTTATTTCCTTTTCAATCGGCAGAAATGCTAAAAGCCAACATGAAAGGCTTGCGGGTGATGGCGGATATAAAAGAGCCGATGACCTACCATTCAGGGCGCCACAGTTTCGCCAGTTTAATTACGCTCGAAGAGGGTGTGCCGATAGAAACCATCAGCCGGATGCTCGGACACAGCAATATCCAAACCACTCAAATCTATGCCCGTGTTACCCCGAAAAAATTATTCGAAGATATGGATAAACTCATTGAAGCAACCGGTGATCTGAAATTAGTTCTTTAAGCAACAAATAATAATCGACAAACAATTAAGTAATTTATTATGATACGAAGTACATTCAAACTATTATTCTATATCAACCGAAATAAGGTAAAGGCGGACGGCACTACCGCCGTGATGTGCCGCATCAGTATCGACGGCAAAACTTCGGTTCTCACAACAGGTATCTATTGCCAGCCCAAGGATTGGAATACCCAAAAAGGAGAGATAAAAGCG
>DAIREI010000001.1:0-30384 GCA_036795675.1 Bacteroidales bacterium | reverse complement strand
AAGGTGCAAGCCTATTTATAAATAGGCTTGCACCTTGCACTGAGAAAATGAGATTGTTTATCAATAATTTGGTAGTTTCAAAAAAAGGATGTAATTTTGAACCCGAAAAGTAGAACAGACGTTAGATGACATCTGGAAGACAATTTAGGACAAGAAAAAGGTACTAAATCGGTACCTGTCCTTTGTGATAAGTTTGAAATGTATTTATTATACAATAATATAGCGAGGACGGGTTCGAGTCCCGTCTTTCGCTCTCTCTCCGTTTAATCGTTTACTGTTTAGTGTTAAATGTTTAATACTATTTGAATGGTTCCGCCTCTACATTCCAATAAATATCTTCTATGTCTATGGCATTAAAGGGCAGCTTGCCTTTCGATAGTTCGGGTATGTTGAACGAGCGCAGGTTGTAGTCGTAAAACGACGGGTCTTTCTGTGGCAATACAAAGGGTTTATGAACCGTCCCCTCCGCATCGATGTATGCAATGTAAGGCTTGCCGTATAATCCGTCGTCGCGTTTGCTTGCAAAAACAAACCAGCGGCTGTTTGACGACCAGGAGTGATAGGTATTGGCGTACTCCGATTGCAGGACTACCAGGCTGTCTATCTCGTTGGTACGCAGATTTAGTAGCTGCAAGTTGGTTTCGGGGTGACTTATCGGGAACGTGCCGTAATCGGATACCGAGTAGAGGATATACCTGCTGTCCGGCGAGGGTCGGGGGAAAGAGACGGAGCCGCTACTTTCGCTCGTCATATTCACAAGCGTATCTATCCGGTGCCCCCACTGGCCTGTTTGCGCATCAAACCCTATCTTCAGCAGGCTGTATTTCAGTAGCTTCAGGCTGTCGGGAACGGGCAAAGCAGGGGCTGAACAGAAGTAAATGCTTTTGCCGTCGGCAGAAAAGACGGGGAAGGTTTCCATATCCGTTCTTCCCGATACCAAGCGGGAAGTAATGATTTTATTTTGGTTGAAATCCAATACAAGCAGGTCGGACGAGCGGTCGTAGACTTCCAGTTTCTCGTTTCCGGAGGTATGTAGCTCGTATTGCACATCGTTCGAAGAGAAGACCCCATAGCGCCCGCCCGGGTGAAGGTTGCCGTAGTTGGCTTGTACGTTCAACTTGCGCAGTTGCCCGTCTTGATTAAGTATCGTTTCGCCCTTATCGCCTCGGATTTGAAAGAATGACCAGGCGGGATTGTTATTGCCGTTGATATGGCAGTTCATGCAGGTGCGATCGATGAGGTTGTTGTCGGCAATCACACGCTCGGAGAAGCTCTCGATATGCCGTTCGCAGAGTTGGATACGGTGCCAAACCTCGCAGCCGGGTTCTATCAACCGATAGGTGAGGTAGGGGTCGATAGTCTCGGGAACAATAGTCCAGGTGAAGGCGCTGTACTTCAACCACTGCCCGTGTGCCTTGGCCGTTACTTGCACTTTCACGGCGTTGCCCTGTTCGGCCAGGAGGAACTTCTTCCAACGGTCTTCGGGGAATTGAACCTTATTGCCGCCATTGATGGTGATCTTGCCGTTCTCGCCCGTAAGCGTTACCTCCACATCGCTTATGCTATCGCGGAGTTGAAAATTGAGCGGAGCTATATTATAAGGAATAATAATATTAGTATAATCAGGATAAATAGGCGGAAGCTCGTTCATGCTTATGCTGCCCGAAGGGCGGTTGCACGAGGCAAAGAGGATTATCAGCATGAGCCATAATCCCGCTATAATGTTATATTTATATCTAATCGTTTTCATTCGGTCATCGTGCCAAAGTGATAATACAACCAATAGGTACGGGGGAAGGCCTCCTGCATCGTATCCAAGTTGCCTTCGCTCTCCTCAAAGCATTCGTTGTAGCGATTGAAGCCGTCAATCATCTGCTTATGCAATTGGTATTTATCTATCTCCTTTTGTTTGGTCCCTTTCTCGGCAAAATAGATAAGCAGCGCTTGTTGGTAGCAGCGTTCGGCAGTGCCGGTATGGTAGCGGTCAAAGGCAGCCTTGAATCCGTCGAGGTTCTTATCCAACAAGTAGTAGCAAAGCAGGTAATCGAGGGCTTCGCGGTTCTTGGGATTGCTTTCGAGCAAGATGTTGAGCGCAGCCGGGTAGTTCTCTGCCGTGCGTATAATATCGCGGGTGGCCGATTGCGAACGCTTTTGTTGCAGCCAAGCGCTTTGTTCGGCTAAGTCTTCGTCCAATAAGGCGCGTAGTTCCTGCGCTTTTTCCTTATAAAACCAAGCCCTTTCCAGTATGCGGATGTATTTTTCGGCGGCGGGCTTGTCGTTGGTTATCACATTAATCTCGGCCAAGCGCATCACCAGACGGGCGCTTTGATTATAAGGAGAAGAAATTATCCCCTGCATGGCCGACCGGGTAGCTAAGTTCATATCGCCCACATAAAAGAAAACATCATTACTAAAGAAAAGCGTAAACCAATCGGTATCGGAATTGTCGGGCAAAAATAGCCCGTGATATGCAGGCTGGTAGTAATCCATAAGCCTGTCGCCAAGTTCACCTCGCGAAGACAAAGCCAGATTAGTGTAATAGCTTACTATAGGCTTTGAAAACTCGTATTTTTCAGCCAGTTCTATCACTTTATCATTATTCCCGTAATAGTATTCTGTGGTGATGGCCAATATCTTTTCCTGTTCAAACCGGGTATTAATCCACAGTCCCGCAATAAGGAATACCGGTGCCGATGCAATGCTCAGGGCGAAAGGAACCACATGGCGCTCCATCTCTTTTACGGGGCGGAACAGCATTAATATAAGCATTACAAACAGCACGATAAAGGGCAAAGTCTCCTTCAGGCCGGGGTAGGGGAAGAGGTAGGCCTGTTTTATTGTAAGCAAATAAACGGGGCGAAACAGGTAGGGAATAGCCGCGGCAAGCAGTAGGATTATAACCCAATAGGCGATTCGGATACGTTTCTGCCTTATCTCGTACAAGACCAAGATTAGAGCGAAGAAGAACATGCCGGCTCCCGCTATCCAGTACAAGAAAGGAATCAATAGTAAGCCCGTAAACAGTGAAGCCCATTTATGGCCTATTTGTGTGTAGATAAGGAATACCGACAAGATAAGAATAAATGCAAACGGTATGGATATGGTGTAGCCGATATTGGCGAAGAATATCCAGTCGGCCGCCACTGGAAACAAGGCCCACAGCGGACTGAAATGCCGGTTGCCAAACAGTGCGATAACCCGCTTTACCAGCAACCACTCGATAAGAAAGAGCAATGCAGCCACAGCAGGCCCTCCACCCTTAAGGTAAAACAGTTGGGTGAGAAAGTCGCCACAGTACGATACCAGCCAGGCCGGTTTGCTAAAGTAGGAAGAGAAATGGCCCGAGGTATGGATAAACAGCTTCAACTGCTCCTTAAAGAGCAAGTGATAAGGTAGCGCCCATCGGAAAAAGAGGAAACTCCCCAATACCAACAGCAGGGCTATCGTAAGCGTTAATAAACGGTTCTCTTTAGTTATTCTCGTCTGCATTCGCTTAATTTGCACAAATATAAAGAGAATATTTCAGTTAGCCGCGGATAGGCTTGCCGAACCCGCAAAATAAGCATGCTTAAAACCCGAAATAGGGAAGAAGACTTTAAGTGTGTACAGTGTTGGAGTGCGAGGGTGTACAGTGTCAGGCATCGAGGGTCTACAGTGTCGGGGTTAAAGGGTGTAGAGGTTTTGAACTAAGAACTAAGAGAGAAGAGCTAAGAGTTATGCGCGAAGCGTACTATCAGCTATTATGTTGCAAATTTAATAGAAATAATTGATTTTGAAAAGCAAATCGACATAAAAATAAAAGGACCGGTTCCACTGTCTGAACCGCTCCTTTAATAAGTGTAATATAAGAAATAAGTGTACTAATTGTTATCCTTTCGATCCTTTCGGGTCTGAACTTCTGGGATAGGTTCTTTCTTCCTCTATTCTTCCTTCCTCATTGTGAATAACTACCTCCGAAGGTTCATTTTGCTTGGCCAATTCAATGGTCTTCTCCATCACTTCTTCTTTCGTATTCCCTACTACTACGGTTTCGTCCGAGTCTATAAGACGGGCTTTCCATCCGATTTCTGCTTTGGTTACATGATAAACGTTTCTCATTTTCTCTGTTTTTAATGGTTGTTGCCTATAGAACAAATGAGAGGAGAAAAAGTTTTGTTCCAAATACGCAATTGGCCGTCATTATTCTAGAAAAGTTAGGAGTACTATTTGAGTGATTAAATAATATAGCTCTTAAAACGGCCGCATGGCGGCATAATGTCAGTAGCCAGGCCGCGTAAGCGCCTGGAGAAGATGACAAAGTTGAGAAGGACCACATCGTGGCGACACGTATTATTGACATGTCGCAGCGACGCAGCTCATTGTTGGGTGGTACTTTACCCTCCAGCGCTTACGCACTGGCCTATTAACGTTATGCCGCCATGCGGCTACCCTTGGTCATTGCAACCTGATTATTTATAGCATTTCAAACTTTTCTTTAATGGCTTTGCATCCATTTGCATAAGTTGAGAATATTGCCTATTTTTGCAACAGAAGTAATTATTAACCAATTCTAAATTTCTACACTCAGATGAATAGATGGAGAACTATTTTACTTGGACTAATGTTTTGGATTGTAATCGGAACAATTACCAAATTCCATGGCATGTACTTTGTGATAATGAGTATACTTCTTGGAGTTATAGTTGTTGGCAACCTCATAAAGCAGCTATATTATAAGGAGAAACGCCTGGAGAAATAATTGTTGCGAGATATTACCGGAAATTGTTTAGCCCCAAATACTCAACTGCCCATCCTCTTTCTTTCCCCGCTTCTTGGCATTGCCGAAAACGGTTTTGCCTCCATATTTATATGAGGTGTTGCGCTCGTGCTGCACCCAATCGTCGAAAAGATCGCGGGGAGTAAAGCCTTTCTCTATCTGTTGCGCCATCTTCGACAGGTTCTTCAATGCTTCCGATTTGTCTTTGTCGCCCAATTTGGCTTGATGGATAGCCTTGTCGAGCACGCCTATGGTTTCGTCGTACACTTTCAAGGGAACGGGGAAGGGGTGGCCGTCCTTGCCGCCGTGGGCAAAGGCGAAGCGGGCGGGGTCGCTGAATCGGGTAGGGGTGCCGTGGATTACTTCACTTACCAGCGTGAGCGATTGCACGGTGCGCGGCCCCACGCCGGGAAGCAGTATCATCTCTTCCATATTTTGTACGTTGCTCTCGTGAGCCAATACTAAAGCGGCTCCCAAGCGGCGCAGGTTCACATCTTCCTTCGTAACTTCGTGATGGCGGGGAAGTATCAGGTTTACTTCCTTCATTACCCGGGCGGGCGATTCGGTAGTCAGTTGCAGTATGCCGGCTTTGGCAGGGACGGCTTCGCGGTCGGTGAGGTTGAGGATTAGCCCTTGGTTTTGTCCGCAGACCGAAGTATGCGGCTCTTCCATAAACGATTGCAATTGCGACGATAGCCAATGGTAACGCCTCGCCATGCGATTGTTCTGATTCATGCCCTGCTGCACCACCGCCCATTCGCCGTCGGCGGTAAGGATAAAGCTATGCAGGTAAAGCTGAAAGCCGTCTTGAATGGCCGTATTGTCTACTTTGGCCGAGAGCTTGCTGGCACGCACCAGTTCATCACCGTTAAGCCCGGTTTGGTTGGCAATCAGCATCAGCTCTTCGGGCGTTTTGCGCGAACTCTTGCCACGCCCTCCGCAAACGTACACGCCCAGGTCGGTCGAGCGTTTGTTGATGGCTTTCTTCAGTGCATTCATCACCGAAGTAGTAATGCCCGACGAGTGCCAGTCCATACCCAGCACGGCGCCCAGCGACTGAAACCAAAAGGGGTCGCTCAAGCGGCGGAGCAGCCCGTTTCGTCCGTATTCCATCACGATAGCCTCGGCTATGGCGCCCCCGAGCAGTTCCATACGATTGGCCAGCCAGGGGGGACGGTTCCGTAGTGCAGGGGTAGGTCGGCGTGTCCTCTTTTCATAAATGCAAAGCTACGAAAACAAAATCACACCATTGCTTGTTTATAAGTTATATAAATATAAAATACGGTAATCATGAAACTAACAAGCACAGACCATATACAGGGTTCTCCCTCAGCCCCTGTCGTTTTAGTGGAATACGGCGATTATGAGTGTTCTTATTGCGGCCAGGCCTACCCGATAGTGAAAAGGCTTCAACGCGAATTTGGCAACAAGTTGGCTTTTGTGTTCCGCAACTTCCCCATAGTGCGGATTCACCGCCACGCCGTTGATGCCGCCTGTGCTGCCGAAGCGGCCGCCATACAGGGTAAATTTTGGGAGATGCACGATGTGCTGTACGAAAACCAGACCCACTTACACGTCCCCACATTGATAGGATATGCCAAAGAACTGGGACTTGATGTGGAAAAGTTTGAGAAAGACTTCCAATCGGATGCCGTAATAAATAAGGTAAAGAGCGATATGGAGTCGGGGATGAAAGCAGGCGTACAAGGCACACCCACCTTCTTCGTCAACGGACGCTACTTCGGCGGCAACTGGGCTACTACCGAATTTGACGAATACATTGAATCGCTTTTATAAACGATTTTCCAGATAATTCTTCATGATTATTCGGCTGTGTGGATGGATGTTCTCTTTTCGATCCATTCCACTTGTACTTGCCATGTGAAGAGCAAGTCTATTTTGTTTTTTACGCTGGAGCTTTAGAACTTCGATAGATATTGGGTCAGGTTGTCGCCCCGCTGCAGGTTGAGTTTCTTTCTCAGTCGGCTACGCGCGATTTCGATGGTGGGAGGCGACTGGAGCGTGATGGCCGAAATGTCTTTGGTCGACATATTGAGTCGGATAAAAGCGCAGAGTTTCTTTTCGTTGGGGCTAAGGTTGGGATGTACCTTGTACAGTTCCTGATAGAAGTCTTGGTGCAGGTCTTGAAACAACATGCTGAACTCGTTCCACACCGATGTCTCCAGATTGCCCTTGATGTCTTTGATTGCCGATTGGATATTGCCCTTTTCTTCCTTTTTTATATCCGATACATTTTCAATGATCGAAGTGACGTATTCGTTGCGTTTGAGGAGGTAGCTCATGTGGGTGTTCAGTTCCTTGGTTTTATTGTCGAGGGTTTGCCTTAGTTGCTGGTTCTTCAGTTCGAGGTTTTCGTTCTGTATGGCAAGGCTTTCTTGCTCCACTATATTCTTTCTGTTCTTTATCCGCTGATTGTTATATAATAATAGGAATATCAACACCAAAAAGAAAAGAGCGATGGCCACAAATACCACTATCAATGCCTTTCGTTCTTTTTCCGATACCAATATCTGCTGTTTCAGCTCGCTCTCTTGCAATTGTTTCTCAAGCAGGTATTGCACTTCAATGCGTGCGATATCTGTGATCTTCTCTATGCCTGCAATGCTGTCCTTCAACAGATTGGTCAGTTGTAGCATCTCGGCGGCCTGTTTGTAGTCGCCCCTGCTGATGTAGAGGTTGGCCAATCCTTCGGATGCATACATTTCTATACCCACATTAGATGTCTGGTCGCTGATATCCATGGCAAGGGCGAACTTCTGTTCGGCCTTTTCGTAATCTTCTTGAAGCAGATAGCATTTCCCCAGGTTGAAATGGATGGTGGCCATCCCCCAAAGGTCGCCTATCTCTTCCCTTATCTCAAGAGCTTTATTGTAATAATCGAAAGCTTCCTCATAATTGCCAAGCTCCCAATTAACCACCCCGAGATTGTTATACAAAGCCGCATAGTAAATAGGATTATCTATCTTTACCGGGTAATTCAGAACCATATCGCAATATTTGGCGGCTGTTTCGTAATCTTCCGCATCAATCGAGGCCGCTTCAATATTGTTATAGATATAAAGCCGCGCCTCATGCAATCCGGGATAGGCGGGATCGAGCCCGTTCAAGCTTTCTATCTCTTCCAGGCTCTTCAAGCAGTAGTCCAATGCTTTCTCTTTATCGCTGAGCGACATGCAAGCCCCTATATATCTATATAACAATGAGTATTGAAACAGGAGATCGGGAGTGGCCTCATCTTTCCTCTTTTCATCCAGCATCTGGAGCATCTTGAAATAGTAGTCGATAGCCAGCGAATTGTTCTGGTTCTTCCTTAGTATATCAGCAAAAGTATCGTATATCGTATAAGTGTAAAAGCCGTTTGGCTGAGAAAGTGCTAAATCCAGGGCTTTGTTGAGGTAGACGATGGCAGAATCGTAGTTGGGCGTATCCGAATTGTAGAACTGTTTGGCTATGGTCAGATACTCAACTATCTCAAGCGTGTCTCTATTTTGCTTGTGCGCAAAGATGTTCTCGGGCGATGCTTTTAACAATTGTAAAGGTAAAAGCATGATGAACAAAAGACCGATATGTTTTATTTTTTTAATCATAATTACCTTTACAAAGGTAGGTGTTTTGTTCGTAAATACGTACAAGACAATCTATTCATATTTGCAATTTACTTTACTTTACTATCAGTGATATAATGAATTGATATATATCATGTATGGTTTTTGTATAGTATTTATATGTAAAAAAAGTCTTTGCCATCCAATATTAATACAGACATTTGTAGTACTATTCAATTTTAATTATACTTGCTTATGAGAATCTGTACTAAACACCTCTTTCTACTTCTGTTTTTTTGCACAACCGGTGTATATGCCAATACATCAAACCTAAGTGATGAGAAACCGGTCACAGGCATCTTCCCTGAAAAAATGTTAGTCATTCTTGCCGAATTCAAGAATGTTTCCATAATGAACTACGACTTTGTCGTCCCCGAACCGCAACAGACTTTCCACCGCCTGTTCAACGAAGTGAGCTTTTCTTATGATGGAGCCACAGGAAGCGTGCGCGACTATTACAGCGACAACTCTATGAAACTGTATGCGCCCGAGTTTGTAGTGGTCGGCCCTGTGCGCCTGCCCGAATCCAAGTCGTTCTACGGCTCCAACATTGCAGGGGGATACGACAAAGCACCCGGTACCATGGTCTTCCACGCCTGCCAGGCGGCATCGGAAGCCGGCTTGGTCAATTTCTCTGAATTTGATTCTGATGGCGATGGACTTGTCGACAATGTGCTGGTCATCTATTCGGGATTGAGCGAGGCTGATGGCGCTCCCTCGATAAACCTTTGGCCGATAGCGGGCTATTTATCTGAATTAAACCCTTATGAAAATGATGATATATATCCCCTCGAATTGGACGGCGTGACTGTTAACCGCTTTATCATCAGCTCCGAGCTTCATGGAAAAGAGGGCGAAGTCCTCACCGGTATCGGCTCTATCGCCCATGAGTTGGGTCATGTGTTCGGATTAGTCGACTTATACGACACGGTGAACGGCAACGGCGGCCTGCTCGGCTGGAGCATCATGGCCAACGGCTCGTACAACAACGGCGGCAAGACGCCTCCTTATTTAAATGCATTTGAGCGGGAATGGCTGGGTTGGGGCGAAGCTGATGTATTGGTTGAGAATGGCACTTACTCGCTTTCTTCTATCGGCGAAAACCGCTTCTACCGGATCAACACCTCAAACCCCGATGAATACTTCCTATTAGAGAACCGCCAGCCAACGGACTGGGACGCCCCCCTGCAAGGGCACGGGCTATTGATCTACCATATTGACCTGTCCGATCCCGAAGCATTCTGCAACAACAGGGCGAACGGCAATCCCGAGCATCAATACGTGGACATTTTGGAAGCCGACGGCACGGCCCATCAAAATAGCTATGATGGCGACACGTTTCCGGGCAGCACAGGCAAGACTGAATTTGGCGACAATACCACCCCCTCATCCATCCTGTGGAGCGGGGATAATTTGAATAAATCCATCCGCGAAATCACCGAAAAAGATGGCATCATCAGCTTTAGATTTACCGATCATTCGCAATCGGCCATCAATATAATAAAGGAGAATAAGATCTATGCCGACGGCAACCGGGTCTATATCGATTGCGACAAGCCGGGTTCTATCCTTTATGTGTACAACGCGCAAGGCCAAATAGTGAGGAGCCTCCCCGCTACAAGCCCGACCACCGCGATGGAGCTTCCCAAAGGGCAGTTCTATATTATTAAGCTAAACAATAATACATATAAACTATATTTACATTGAATCAAATGAAAAGACTTTGCTTTAGACTCATGTTTATCAGCGTATTCCTATCCTTTTTTATAACCGGGATAGACGCACAGTTGCTAGCGCCGCAGTCGCTTAGCTATGAGCAAACCGGCATCAGTTCGGTAGAGATTAAATGGGAGTATCCAAGTGAGGGCATCTCCTACCCTATCAATCCTTTAGATGGATGGATTCCTTATGATTATTGGGAAGGCACTTCCAGCAAGGGAATGGCTTCTGATGGCAAATTTGTGTACTCTATATCGGGCGCAAGCTTTAAGAAATACGATATGGAGGGAAATCAGCTCGGCACAATCGTTATACCTGGCCTTCCCGCTATGGGTCAGTTTACTTACGATGGAAAGCAATACTTCTATGGAGTGGCTGATGGAGGCAAATCGGGGAAATTCGGCATATATAAGATCGACATGGATTCAGAAGAATTGGTCGATATCATCCCAACCCAAATGGTGTTGCTCCATATCACTTACATCCCCGAATTAGACGGTGGAAAGGGCGGATTTGAGGCAGGCAACCCCGACAGGGGCTACTTCCTGAGAATGGACGGGAGCTTTATCCAAAACGGCCCCTACTACGACCCCGCCGTGAATACTGCATGCGTCGGCACCGCCTACCACGATGGGAAGATTTACGCTATATGCCAGCGCTCCGGGACTTACAAGGTAATTGTTGAATACGATATGCAAACCTGCCTGCCTACGGGCAATACCTTCGACCTGACAGACTTATCCGGCCATTTCGGCATCACATCGAGCCAGCTGGCCTTAGACCTTAAATTCTTTGAGCATGGCAACACGATGAATGCGGTGGTTTCTACCTATTGGTCATCCACCACCGATGCAGGCTACCGCGCCATATTCTTCACGCTGGGCGAGCGTCCCGAACTGGAAGGCCTGCAAGGTTACAATATCTACCGCGACAACACCAAGCTGAACGCTGTGGTTATGCCTGTCTCCACCTATTCTTATGCAGACGAAGGCTTGGATGAAGGCATCGTTTACGGCTACTCGGCCACGGCTGTCTACAATGGAGCCGAATCGCCCCATAGCGACAAGCTGGAAGTGATGCTGCCCCTGACCAATATGCTGCCCCTTGCCGAAGATTTCTCATCCGAGAATCTGGACGACAACCGCTGGACGGTCTTTACCAACAACCAGCAACCGGCTTGGAAGATTATGAACGATGTGGCCGCTTTGGGCGGCTACCTCCCCAGTTTGGCCTATACCTACCGCTTCAGTGCCGATTACAAGCAGACCATCACCTCGCGCAAGCTGAAAATAGCAGAGGGCGACATCACCCTGATGCGCTTTGATGTCTACTGCACCTCTAACCAAACCAGCGAGAAGCTGAACATCGAAGTTTTCCGTGGCAATGAGTGGGTAACGGCGCTTAGCATCCCCGCATGGCTGGCCAACGGGTGGAGGCATGAGCAAATCGAATTAACTGAAGCATTAAAAGGATATGAAGGCGGAAGCTTCCAAGTGCGGTTGAGCTTCTCAGGCTCCAGCGTAACGCCGCACAACTGGTACTTCGATAATGTCCGCATCTGGAATCCGGACTATGTGGAGTTTGGAGGCACAGCTATGCAAATCAACACGGTGATGGACCATGTGGACATACTGCTCGAAAAGAACGACGACACACTCATTCAATACCAAACTTTCACCGATGAAAACGGACGTTTTTATATCGAATCGGTGGAAAAAGGGACATACAAGCTGACGATTAGCAAAGGTGAAGAGCTTATATATGAAGACCTGGGTTACGCCATCGATACGTCGGACAAAAACGTAACGCTATCCATACTGGGGGCGTTGATGGAAATCGACGATGCGGCCATAGAAATTGCGCTCAGCCAAGGAAAGAGCAAAATAATATCCCTGCCCGTGACCAATGATGGGAACGCAATGCTGAACTGGTCGGCCGAGTTCCGATTCGACCGTATGGGCGAAGGCGATGAGGTAGGGGAAAACAACATCAAAGGCCGGCCAGCGTGGGAGATGGTCAGGACTTTCGAACTGCATTCAACCGCGGAAGAAGCCCCCGTCTACCACAAAGGGCATTACTACACCTACGACAACAATTATACCAACACAGGGATATGCAAATACTCCATGGAGGGCGAGTTTATCGAAAAACGCGACGTGTCGGGCATTAGGAGCATCGTATCCGACAGGGAAAAACTGTATGTTCTGGTATCGAGTTATTCGGGGTGCTACCTAGCGCCTATCGACTTCGACAGTGGAGTCGTCAGCGAGGGTGAGAAGATAGACATCCCAAAAGAAGACCCCATAGGCCTTTTCCGCTACGCCGAGTACGATCCAACTTCCGACCGGTTCTATGTGGCAAACGAACACTACCTCTATCACGTGGGCAAAGACGGCAGTTCTGTCTATTTAGGGCGCTTTGATGAGGAGTACGCCACTTATGCCCGAGGCATGGCGATGGACACATTCAGCGAAGAAGGCCCCTACCTGTGGGTAGCTACAAGCCTGGCCGGCATTGCGGGGGGCTTTAACGACACGTGCGGCATCTTCCAATATTCCATCCCTCAGAAAGATATCACCTCTTTCTACAGGCCCATAGACGACCTGCCCGGCTATATCGGCAAAGCGGTTTCCAATGGCTTAATGCTGACTACCAATGCTGTGCCCGGGTTCTTCACTCTGGTCGGCATTGCCAGTTACAACTCGAAATCCGTGCTGTTTGTGTACAAGATGCTCCCCTTCGAAAACTGGCTGTCGATGGAAGAAATGGAAGGAAGCATAGAGAAAGAAGCAGAAGGGGAAATGGTTGTCATGCTCAACACCACCCAGTTGGGAGAAGGCGATTCCCGCTCGGGCAACATCATCATCAGCTCCAATTCGGCAGGAGAAAGCATCAACATCCCCGTGAAGCTGACGGTGGACAACTCGATGGAAGACAAATGCCTTGCCCCTATCAACTTAGTTGCCGAGGTGACCGCCGGATACGAAGTCGCCCTGAGATGGCAGATGCCCCAGGGCGCAGAGCAGATAAAGGGCTATTATGTCTATCGCGACGGCGTTCTATTGAGTAAGGAGCTGGCTCCCGCCGCTGAATTTACCGACACCGACCCAAAGATGGGACGGCAGCGCTATACGGTGCAGGCTGTTTACTCCTTCGGTTGCGAATCTTATGAATCAGACGGGGCGGAAGCTTTGGTTAACAACCCAGATGTAGTAACCCCCGTATCGAACGCCATAGCCGAGGCAATCAACAAGAAACATGTGCAGATTACTTGGGATAAGCCAATCTATGCCAAAGAAATATTCGATGACTTCGAAGCCTACGACGCCTTTATTATTGATGACATCGGCCCGTGGAAAGTCTATGACGGCGACAAGGCTTGGACCCACTACGGTACTGGGCTATCCTATCCTAATATGGGCGAAAGAATGGCCTATATGGTGTTCAACCCCGGCAAGTGCTCTTCTGAAGTCACCACGCCCGATGGCAGCAAGCAATTGCTTTCGGCTTTCAGCGCCAATGTAGATGGCATGGCCAACAACGACTGGATAATCAGTCCCGAACTCGACTTCGACCAAGCCTTTATTTTCTCGTTCATGGCGCGCACTTACTCCTACAATTACCCCAAAGAAAAGATAAATATCGGCTACTCGCTCACAGGAGACGACATCGACGACTTCATCTTTATCAATGGAGGCGAACCCATAGAGCTGATAGTGGCTTGGGAGAAATACGACTTTCAAATCCCCGCCGAGGCAAAGTATGTAGCCATCAACTGCGTGTCGATGAACAGCTTTATGTGCTTGTTCGACAATCTCTTCATCGGCCGCCCGGAGAACTACTCCGATTTCCTCGGCTACAATATCTATCGGGATAATGTGAAACTGAACACTTCTCTATTTAATGAGGCTTCGTTCAGGGAATACAATCTGGCAGACGGTGAATACACCTACGAAGTGGAAGCTCTGTTTGCAAACGGCATTGCATCTAAAACCACCTCAAACAAGATCAGCATCAGCTATTCGCACGAGATAGCCCCGCCCCGCGATCTGGAAGGAACGATAGAAGAACAGCACATCACGCTCAACTGGCTGCCTCCGTTGTGGGAAGACGAACAAGAATTACGTTACGATGATGGCGTGCCTTATGATTCGGGAGGCAATGTAGAAGGCGAACAACTTATCGCTATCGGCTTCGATGGCAACGAGATGAACGTCTGCGAAGGCTATTCCATCACAGGCGTGCAGTTTTATGTGGCAGACGAAGTGGAGTACGTAGTCCCTTTCCTTTTTGTGAACGGAGAACCTGTGCGCATATCGGAAGAGATGCAGATTGAACCCAATCAATACATCACCTATTACTTCGAACAGCCTGTGGTGATAGAGGCCAACACCCACTACATCATCGGCTACTCCTACGAAGCCGCAGGATTGGGTTTCTATCCCGCATCGCACGACAAGAACCCCGGTACCCCCGGTAAGAGCGACCTCATATCCAACGATGGATTCCACTGGTATTCCACCGGAGAACTGTGGGGGAGCGAATGGAACATCAACTGGAACATTGCGGCTCTGATTGAGCTGCAGGGCGAAGTAGGCAAAAGCACTGCAATAGCATCTAATCGCTGGGAGAAGAGCGGTAGCGACATACTGCCCTCCATGGATAAAAGCGGAAATCCAAAATCAACCATGCAGACGCAAGCTTTCACCGACCTCTTGCTCGGATACAAAGTTTATCGCAATGACGAGTGCATCACCCCAGAGCCTCTGTCGCAACTTGAGTTCGCCGACACTGCGGTTGATGTGAACGAGAACAATATCAAGTATTATGTCGCCGCTGTTTATGCTGAAAGCGGCGAGATGAAGTCGAACGAAATTTTATTCAACTACGTAGGCATCCACAATCCCGAACAGAGCATCAGCTTCTATCCCAATCCGGCGAAAGAGACCCTATATATAAAAGGAGAGTTCGATTCGGTATCGCTGACCACGCTGGAAGGAAAAACGATTTTCAAAGGAAAGCGCTCCGCCTCCTATCAGAACACGATAGATGTGAGCGGGATTGAGCCGGGGGTGTATATCCTTGTCTTATCAAAAGATAACAAATCGCACTACAACAAACTAATTATTTTATAACTTATTATAACTATGCGTTTATGAAAAATTTAAGAGCACTGGCATTACTCCTTTTTGCAGTTATGCTATCCGCGGCAAGCTTGTATGCGGACAATCTGAAGCAGAGCTTCTCAAGCACCTTCGGGCCCACTTATCCATCGAGCACAGCAGGAGAAGCAGAAGGCTGGGCCTACATAAACATGTCGCGCGAATCGGGCACCGCGAATATTTTCTATGGAGAGCGCGCCATCTATTTATCAACGCCTGTCTCTGCCGCTGAAAATGTCTGGGGGAGGATCATGTCGCCCGAGAAAACAGGCGGCGTGGGCCTGGTCACATTTTGGGCAAAAATAAGGTATGCGATAACGAATGAACAGCTACCAGAAGTCAAACTGAATATTGAAACTTCGGAAGATGGAGAAACATTCACGCTGGAAGGATCTGTGATGATTCCTGCAAATAGTCCTAATTATAAGAGGTACTCTGTCATGGTGAACGCCGCTGCCGCTAAATATGTGCGCATTGTTGCACCCCACACATCAACTTATGCGGCAGACGGATACAGCAACTCTGTAAACATCAACATAGATGAGATCATTATCACCGACAGCCCGGGAGCGGATATCTCACAGAGCGGCTCTATCAGAGGCGAGGCGAATGTCTCGACTCCGAATACGGTGCGGGTGCAAGGCACAGCGGTGAAATCCAACGTAACATTCACAATAGATAATGAATCAGTCGCTTTCAGCCTCCCTGGCGGAAGCACGACCTTAACTCCCGCCCAGCTTAACGCCGGGTATGACTTGGTGGTCAATTTCAACCCTTCTGTCACCGACGAGGTCGGAGGGTTCATGCTCGCCGACGGAGACGAATTCCCCGACCTGATCCTCCCGCTCTCAGGGACGGGGCTTCACCGCAATGTTGCCGAAGGCTTTAATGCAACGATAAGCACCTCTCTCGGCACGTATACCTACCTCGGCTGGCAGATAAAAAATGGGGGTCGCACCGACAAGGCGATGTACACGATGGAAGGAGCCGGTGCTTTGCGCATCTACGAAACGTTGATTTCCCCGCCAAAAGTGGGTGGGATTGGAGAAGTCAGCTTCTGGTACCGCTCCGAATCTCCCGTGTTCCCGGTCGAATTCACCGTATCTTCTTCCGAAGACGGAAACAGCTGGACCGCCATCGAAACCATCACCACCGCAAGCACCGAATACATCAATTATCATCGCGCCTTTGACGATGATGATGTTCAGTTTATCAAGATAGAGATAGCCGAGCCTGTAAGCACCAAACTGTTGATAATCGACAACTACGTGATTACCGAGAATGGAAAGAAAATTGCTTTGGCCAAAGCCGCTAAATCCAATTTTGAATTTGCTTCGCTCCCCGTTACCAAGCAGATACCCATCACTTTCGCTTCCATTGCTTCGGATGTGGCCATCTCCACAAACCAAGAGGCATTCACACTAGGCAAGGCAACGCTTACCCCCGCCGAAGCAGCGGGGACTTATATGCTATCCGTTACCCTTGGCTCATTGGAAGAAGGCGTGGACTTCATCTCCGGCACCATAACCATATCAGAGGGCGGGCTGGATTTTCCGGTAACGGTCCCGATCAATTTCTATCGCGAGCGGGAGTCTGCCTATTCCGACTTCGATGCGCCCTGGGGAGGAACCAGCGCAAGCAATTACTATACCGACCAGGGCTGGGAAGTGCTTAACGGCTACCGCTATACCACTGCGTCTAATCAATTGTTCGGAACAGGGGCCAACATACAGCTCAATATGAACTCATCGCTGATATCCCCTCCGTTAAAATCGGGGATCGGCTCCATACAGTTCTTCACTAAACTGGGCAGCACGGGCAATACCGTGAACATACACGTCAGGCTGTCTGACGACGGCATCGTTTGGCGCGATAAAGAAGTCATCTTTGTCGGCAACAGCACTTACCAAGTTTTTGAAGTGGAAATCAACGAAGCCAATGCCAAATATGTGCGTTTGGATACCGAATCGATAAGCACTTACACCCCTTACATCTATTTTGAAAATTATACGATAACAAAGAACGGGGAGGCCTTAGCTAAAGTGGTTTTTGAAGAAGAACCCTACTTCGAAAGCAGAAGAGGAATAGAGAAGACCGTTGATGTCAAGATCGCCGGCGAAGCCATCACTTCCGACATAGAGGTCAGCTTGAAGTCGGGCATCGATTTCTCGCTGAAGACCATAACCACCATCCCGGCCGCAGAAATCAACGGCAAGACGTACAGCCTCCCCGTATCGTTCAACCCGGCGGAAAATGTCTATGCCGCCGATACGCTCGTTCTTTCCGGGCCGAGCTTCAACTTCGATAAAGAGTTCCCCATTGGCGGCTATATGCTCAAAGATTTGCTCTACGAAGATTTCAACTCAAACTTCTCTTCCGTGACCGGCGTTTCCAACACTTATACGGTAAACGGCTGGTGGATGTGGAAGGCTTCAAGGCTTGCCTCTGCATACGAAGGTTCGGGAGTGACTTTTGCCACTAACAGCCAGGACGAAAACCCGGTGCTGATCTCTCCGCCCAAATCAGGCGGCGTGGGTATCATTCAATTCTACTATAGAAACAACACCAACAACTCAACCCCTGAATTTATCGTCCGCACTTATAAGGCCAAAGACGGGGAGCCGACGGTAGTTGCGACACTGAATCCGGTGTATGACAATCCCAATCCGTTCGCCCTTTGCGAAATCGAGGTTAACGACCCCGATGCCAGATATGTGGAGTTTGTGATGAAGAAGACAACCGGCACCGGCACTAATGAGCAGATTCAGGTGGATGACATCATCATTACCGCCTGCAATAAACTGATTCCCATAATATCCGTCACGGAAGAGGTGAACATGGGCAGCTACCCGGGCGAGCCTGTGTCAAAAACCTTCGAGGCGGAGTTTGCGAACGTGGAAGAGCCTGTAGCATTGTCGCTATATAATGGAGAAAGCTTCGCAATTGACATCACGGAGTTTACCCCCACAGCAGAGAACAACAAGGCCACTGTAAAAGTCACCTATACGCCTGCCGAGGGTACTGCTTTCACCCCCGATACCGTGCTGCTCAAGGGCGACGGGCTGCTGAAAATGTTGAAGATCCCTGTGTCGGGTATTATTTTGGAGCAGAACATCTATCAAGATTTCAATTCGGTATGGGGCACCACCACCCAGGGCAGTTACACCGTAGACGGCTGGAAGCTGAGAGAAGCATCGCGCAACACCTCCGGACAATTCTTCCAAAGCCAGCCCCCCGCAGGAGCCCAAATGAGGGTTTCGGCCACAGTGAAGGGAAGCCTCACCTCGCCTGAGAAGATAGCAGGGATCGATTCGCTTAAGATGTCTTATATTTGCTCTGCAAATGATGTCTTTATACATGTAGAAGTGTCGGAAGACGGCGAAGACTGGACGCAAGCCATAGAACCGATAACCACTCCGAGGAACACTCATACCAAGCTGGCAGAGGAAATAAACGCCCCTACGGCGCGCTTCCTGAGAATCCGTATCGATACGGAATCAACCTCTACGGCCAACCTCTATGTAGACGACATCGAAATCTTAGGTATGCCCTACCTGAGGAAGATAGGCGGAGAGCTGGAGCCTATAGAAACCCATGCTTCGCCCATCACGATACCCATACAGATAACCGGCGCGCTTGAAGCGGATGCCAACCTGAGCATGGCCGGGCTGGGCGGCAACTTCACTTTGTCGCAAACGACAATCACCCCCGAAGAGCTACAAGCGGACGAAGAAGCAGAAAAAGACGGGATAGTCAACCTTACGCTCACTTTCTCTGCCAGCGAATCGGGAACTTATGACGACGCCATCTTCATTACCGATTCGGAAAACAGCGACAAGTATTATCTGACCATCCCGGTCACGGTTGTTTACAGCAAACCTTATGTTGAGTTGATGAATACGGTAGAGCCTGTAGAGACCAACATCGTCCCCTACACTATCCCCATATCGGTAGGAGGATTAATTATTGAAGATGTAGAAATCAGCATCGATGGAGATGATGCGGCCCATTTCGCATTGTCGGCCACAGCCATCACCCCTGAGAACTTGGAAGACGGATTTGATTTCAATGTAGTGTTTGACGCACAAGAATCGAGCGAATATGCCGCCACCATTCATATAACAGGCGATGCAGGAGAATACCTATCTATCCCTCTCGAAGTAGCTTATGCAAAACCCTATGTGGTGCTGTTGGCCGATGTAGAACCGGTAGAGACCAGCATTGTGCCCCTGTCTATCCCTATTTCCGTGGGCGGGCTTGTGGTAAATGACATGACGTTGAGCCTCACGGGCGACAACGCCGCTGATTTCAGCCTGTCGGCAACTACGCTTACCATGGCCGAAGTAAACGGAGGCGCCAATTTCTCCGTTGCTTTCACAGCCGGCAGTTCGGGCGAATACAAAGCCAATGTGCTCGTTTCGGATGAAGACAACGACTACCTGACCATTCCGTTGCAGGTGGATTATCTGAAGCCCTACGTAGAGCTAGCTGAGCCATTGAACCCTGTACAGGCTTCCTCATCGCCGGTTGTTATCCCGGTATCTGTAAAAGGATTCTTGCTGGAAGAAGCCACAATCAGCTTGAAGGGTGGCAAAACAAGCTATTTCGAGCTTTCGTCCGCAACAATCTCCCCCGAAGACTTGGAAGAAGGATATGAGTTCAGCTTGGCATTCAACAGCATGGAGCCGGGCGCTTATGCAATCCATATCCATATAGCCGATAAAGATAACGTAGACTATGCGGTTATCCCGCTGACGGTGAATTATACGCCATCCTATGGCAACGGCGAAATATTGCTGGCTCATTGCGACTTCGAGAGCAACGAGTCGTTCATGGATTGGAAAACCTTCGACCTCGATGGCAAAGTGCTTTCTTTATTCTTCAACGAAGCCAAGCCCTGGTACTGGGCTTATGAGCTGCAGACCGAGGTGCCGGAAAGCAATAGCGTGATGGCGGCCACATCGATGTTCGCCAGCAACCAGCCCGACTACGTCACGCCTGCCGACGACTGGTTGTTCTCTATGCCGCTCACTATTCCTGCCGCAGGAAGCTACGGCGCCGCTTGGGATGCCCGCTCACTGATGGCCGACTGGCTTGAAACTTACGAAGTACGCGTGATTGTCGACGGCGTATTGACAGAGCTGGAAGACGAATTCAATGACAAAGAGCCTGCGCTTAGCGACGCTTCGGCAGCCCTTGTCGAGAGCTCCGACTTAATCTATACTGTCAATAAAGAGAACGCCACTTGGACTGAAAGGAAAATCAACCTCGATGCTTACAAAGGCAAAACCGTGCGCGTGGTATGGCGCTATATCTCGGCTGAACAGCATACGGTTTATGTCGACAACTTTAAGTATTATTCCGAAATCATAGGGACGCACATCATATCAACGCCCGACATGGCTTACACCCAAGTTCCCTTATTTACATTGGCAGACCATTCTCCCGCATTGGCCGCCACGGTAAACAATGGCGGAACCGATGCTTTAAGCAACCTGAAAGTGGTGGTCCGCATCCATGATGCAAACGACGGAGAACTGTATTCGCAAGAAACCGGCATTGCCTCTTTAGCGGTCAATCAATCGATGACCATCGAATCGGAGAACGGTTACGAGGAGTTAGCCGGTGCGCACTACTACGTTGTTGAAGTGCAAGGCGGCGGCTATTCCAATCAGATCACCACCGACCTGTTTGCCGGATTCGAAGCCACGGAAGAAACCTATGCTTATGACAATGGCGATATCACCGGCGGCGTTTATTCAAACAGCGCAGGATTCGAATTGGGGCAGAAGTACCCGATTGAGGTCGATTCTTATGTGAAGTCCATCACCTTCGCGCTGACCAGCTCCACCCAAGCCACTTCGGTTAATATCAATGTCTACGAGATGGTTGGCGAAAAGATGGAATTGAAGCAAACTAAGAAAGAATTCGCCGTAACCCAAGGTCAAGACAAAGTCTATACCGCTGAATTGGATGAGAAGCTTAAATTAGAAGGAGGCAAGACCTACTTTGTAGCTTTCGAGCAGAACGATGGGGAAGCACTCTACCTGGCTCGCACGAGCAACGAAATCGGCTCAATCGCCGCCTTCTACACCACCAGCAATGCCAATTGGACTTGGCTGGGAAGCGACCACACGCTCTACATCAGGCTCAATGCCGACAGTTGGGGAGTGGGAATCGACAATGTTGAAAGCGATAGCAATGTTCAGGTGTTTGCAAGCCAAGGCATGCTCCGCATCAAGAATGCAGAAGCCGGCGAACTCTTCACTGTTTATAACATTCAAGGCAAATCGGTGATGAACGGCAAAGTTGAATCGCACGATGACACGCTCGCACTGTCAATCCCCAAAGGTGTGTATATTGTAAGATTAGGTAATAGAAGTTACAAAATAATGAATTGATAACCGAACCGATTGACAATAAGTAAAGTAAGTAAGACGAAAGAGGCTGTCCCCCATGAGCAGCCTCTTTGCTTATAAAATGTTTTTGTGGGAAATGCTATATTTAGCCGTTTAAGCCGTGCGGGTCAGACGTTTTCGGATAAGTCCTTTCCTCTTGGATTTTTCCATCTTCTTTGTGGATAATTACTTGAGAAAGCTCGTCCTTCTTCGCCATTTCGATAGTTCTATTTTTTAGTCTCGCCCGTTACTGCCGGCATGTCGTCTCCTACGATTTGTCCTTTCCAACCTGTTATGGTTTTTGTTACATGATAAATTGTTCTCACATCTCCTTGATTTTAAAAGTTACTGCCTATAAAACAAAGATGTAGGGGAAAGTTTCAAAGTAGGACAGAGAAGCAAGCAGAAGAGGACAGGCCTGCAAGCCGTTGGCAAAAGGGAAGAAAACGACTATTTCGGGAGGTTTCAAAACCGAAGCAAACGTGTCGAATTTTTTGTTGACGGATCTGGATAGTTACAAAAGCTCTATGAAATGCGGACCCGCCCTCGGGGGGCATGGAAGTTGAATTTGGAGAAATTTTTGCTATTCAGCCCGAATTGACTTTCCATTATTAGCTAATAGTTAAACGCTAAACATTCAATATTCAACATTTTTTTTTATCTTCGTGCAACGTTTTAAGTCACTTTTTCATCTATATAGTAAATGGACATAGCCAGGTCTGACCTTCAGGAGCTTATTGCGGGGTGTAAACGCAAAGACACCTCGGCCAGGAAAGAACTGTATGAGACATACGCTTCTGCAATGATGACGATATGTGTTCGTTATGTTAATGAGAGAGAGACCGCCCGGGATATACTACAAGAGGGATTCATAAAGGTATATACGAAAATAAATACATATTCCGGGTCGGGATCTTTCGAGGCATGGATGAAGAAGATCTTTGTAACAACTGCACTTGAATACCTGCGCGACAACAAATCGATACGCTTTCATGTAGAATTGCAGGACTATCACAATGTGACGGAAGACGAATCGACTTCGGTTATTAACGACCTTACCGCCGAAGAGATTATGAACTGTATACAAGAACTTCCCAATGGATTCAGAACCGTTTTCAACCTGTACGCCATGGAAGGTTACTCTCACTCCGAAATCGCCTCGTTGCTCAACATTAAAGAAGCCAGTTCCAGGTCGCAATTAGCAAGGGCGCGCCAGATATTACAAATGCGAATTAAAGAACTATACTCAGACAAATGCAAAAAAACGATAAAGATATAAACAAAGACCTCTTCTTTGAGGTTATAAAAGAAAAGCTGGAGAGCTACTCCATTCAACCCGACAAATCGGTGTGGGAGGAAATAGAATCGCGATTAGATTCGAAGAAGAAGATTAACCTTACCCCGTGGGTTGCCGCTGCCGCCGTTGCGGCTTGTATCGCTCTACTTTGGTTGGTAATTCCGTTTAACACACAAATAAGTAAAAACCATGAAAACGAACAACTTTCCCAGAATGAGCCGTCAGTTGTACAGGATTTACCTGAAGCGACAGACGTTGAGCCTGTTGGCAGCTCCCTACAAGAAGATGTCCGCTTGGCTTTCGTCGAAAAAGAAGAGAGAACAAGCCCCGTCGGATTCTCTTTTGGTATTAGGAATGAGATAACCGTAGAGGAGGTAATCGAAGAAACGGCTGATATCCGGCCTACTGTTGTGCTGCCCGAAACCCCGGTAGAACAACAGCCCCAGGTAAAAGAAGAGGACAAAACCAAACAGCGTTTGTCGCAAGAAGAGGCCGAGCGCCTGCTTTATGCGATGATAAACAACGACCAGGAGCCGCTACGGCTGACAAACAAAAAGAAGAAAGGAAGTTTCGGCCTTTCTATCGGCTCGGGCAACAACTATGTGGCCGACAATAACAATCCACTACTTTCAGAAGGCAACTGGGCTTTACGCGCTTCAGGGCCTGCCCTGCAAAAGGCTGCTTCGGATGAAATTAAGAACAGAATCCTTACTTACAAAGATTTTGAAGATGTGAGCCACAATGCCCCTCTCTCGTTCGGGCTAAGTGTGCGTTACCCCTTTAGCGACCGGTTTGCAATAGAATCGGGCCTCACCTATACCTACCTCTCTACAAGTTTTAAAAACAAATCTCCTAAACGCGACGCTACATTACGCCTGCATTATCTGGGCATCCCCATCAATGCGGTAGCCAATGTTTACGAAACCGGTAGATGGAGGTTTTATGTATTGGCCGGAGGGATGATTGAGAAAGGTATCTACTCTTATTTTGCTCAAAACGAATATGACGACGACGGTAACGGAAAGATAAAGACCGTCTCGCCCGATAAAGGGATAGACGGCGTGCAGCTCTCCATCCATATTGCTCCCGGTGCAGAGTTCAAGTTTGATAATAACTATAGTATCTACATTGAACCAAGAGCCGCTTATTATTTCGATAACAATCAACCGGTAAGCATACGCACCAAGCACCCTTTCAATCTGGGGGTAAGCGCAGGCGTACGCTTCACATTATAATCGCTAACCCAGTCAATCAAAACATGAAAAAGTCACTATCATTTCTATTTATACTCATTTGCCTGGCTTCTTGTACCACAGAAGAATGGCAGGTGCGCATCTATACGATTAATGAGCCGGTATTTGCCAGTAAAAGCGAATTTCGCAACTCGGTAAAGATAACGGATCCGGTATCGATAGAGAATCAAGGTAAAATGTGTTATTACCAGGGCTTCCTTTA
The DNA here is from genome assembly GCA_036795675.1 of Bacteroidales bacterium. Classification (GTDB taxonomy): domain Bacteria; phylum Bacteroidota; class Bacteroidia; order Bacteroidales; family Azobacteroidaceae; genus Azobacteroides. Next base: position 5,971 of record DAIREI010000001.1, on the reverse strand, counting down.
TATATCCGATCCCGGGAAAGGAATACATATAGTAAACAACAACGATCCGGTCAATCCGCAAATTGTGGCTTATATCGAACTTGTGGGAAATAACGATATATCCATAAAAGACAATATACTATATGCCGATGCGCTTATCGATTTGGTGTGGTTTGATATATCTGATCCGGCCCAACCCAAATTGGGCGGACGCCTGGAAGATGTGTTTGATTTATTTTACCCCAATACCAATAATGAATATGCTTGCGATTGGAGTGCCATTCCTCCTGACTTTCTCTCTAATGGCGATATGCTGATAGTGGGTTGGGAACAAGTGCAACGAAACGAAAAGATAGACAATGATTGGTACTATGAAAATGATGGCACTATAAATAATGGCGGAGGAGGCTCGCAAGGAGTGAACGGCTCCATGTCGCGGTTTGGGGTGTACAATAATTATTTATATACCGTTATAAATAATACGATGAATATCTTCCGGTTAAGCGGCGATTCTCCACAGCAGGCCGTTGAAGAAGAAATATATATCGGCTTTGATGTGGAGACTATCTTCCCCTACAAAAACTATATGTTTATGGGTACGCCTTCAGGACTGCTCATTTATTCGGTAGAGAACCCCATAGAACCCACTTTCTGCTCCATGATAAGTCATGTTTACGGTTGCGATCCGGTTGTGGTGGAAGACGATGTTGCCTACGTTACTATCCATTCGGGCAATGCTTGTGGGCAAAACGCCAATGAGTTGATTATTATTGATGTAAGCGATGTATACAATCCACGAGATATAGTTACTTATAAGATGACCCACCCCAAAGGTCTCGGTATCGACAACGGAATTCTCTTTGTTTGCGACGATGGGCTTAAAGTCTTCAAAGACGCTAAAAACCCGATACACTTGATGACCAATAAGGTGGCTCATTTTGAGAATATCGTAGGCTACGATGTAATCCCTTATAATAAGATTTTAATGATGATTGCCGAGGACGGCCTATACCAATACGATTACTCCGACTTGACCAATATTCGGCTGATATCCGTAATCGGTAAACAGTAATCAGTAATCAGTAAATCAGTTAACGGATAACTGTAAACCCCGTAAACGGTTGCAACGCCTTAGGTATAACTATGCCTTCTGGGCTTTGATTATTTTCCAATAATGCCGCTACAATGCGGGGCAATGCCAATGCGCTGCCGTTTAGGGTGTGGCAAAGTTGAATCTTCTTATCTTCTCCGCGATAACGACACTTCAATCGATTGGCTTGATAACTCTCGAAGTTGGATACCGAACTTACTTCCAGCCAGCGTCCTTGGGCGGCCGACCATACCTCGAAATCGAAAGTGAGCGCCGAAGTAAAGCTCATATCGCCCCCGCAAAGACGAAGGATGCGCCAGGGTAAATCTAACCTGTCTATCAAGGTCTGCACATAATCTACCATTTCCTTTAATGATTGATAAGAATGTTCCGGCTTGTCAATCCGCACAATCTCTACCTTATCGAACTGATGCAGGCGATTAAGCCCGCGTACATCCTTACCATACGAACCGGCTTCGCGACGGAAGCAGGCCGAGTAGGCGCTGTTCATCACGGGGAGATTCTTCTCGTCTAATATCACGTCGCGATAGATGTTGGTAACCGGTATCTCGGCGGTAGGAATCAGGTAGAGGTTGTCGACAGTGCAATGATACATCTGCCCTTCCTTGTCGGGGAGGTTTCCCGTGCCGTATGCCGAGTCGGCGTTGACTAGGTAGGGCGGTTGCACCTCGGTATAACCGGCTTGGCGTGCATGTTCGAGGAAGAAGTTAATCAAGGCGCGTTGCAGTTGCGCACCCTTTCCTTTATATATAGGAAAGCCGGCTCCGGTTATCTTTACCCCGAGTTCAAAGTCGATAAGGTCGTATTTTTTGGCCAAGTCCCAGTGTGGTAAGGCTCCGTCGGGAAGCGAGGGCATCATGCCGCCCGTCCGTTCTATAATATTATGCTCTGCGCTCTTTCCTTCGGGCACTTCATCGGCGGGCAGGTTGGGTATTTGGCAGAGGAGTTCGGTAAGTCTCTTTTCCGCCTCCTTCATGTCGGCTTCCAGTTGCTTGTTACGCTCTTTGATTTCGGCCACGATTTGCCGTATTCCTTCGGCTTCGTCCTTTTTGCCGTCCTTCATCAGTTGCCCGATGGAGCGTGACAGTTGGTTTATCTCGGCCAGGTTCTTATCCAGCTGTTGCTGCGATTGTTTGCGTATTTTGTCTGTTTCCAGCACTTGCGGAATAATGGCAGAGGCGTCGTAATGCTTCTTTGCCAACCGGTTGATTACTTCTTCGGTCTGTTCGGTTATGATTTTTAGTGTAAGCATAGTCTTAACTCTTAGTTTTTCACTCTTAGTTCTTAGTTCTCAATACGATTCCTGTTCATTGGGGAACCCTCCGTCTTTTACGTCTTTAATATAATGTTGCACCGCTTCGGTAATCACCTTATTGAGGTTGGCGTAGCGGCGGAGGAAGCGGGGAGAGAACTGTTGGTTTATCCCCAGCATATCGTGCATTACCAATACCTGTCCGTCAACATGCGGCCCGGCTCCGATACCGATAATGGGGATGCTCAGTTCTTCCGTAACTTGCTTGGCCAGCAAAGCGGGGATCTTCTCCAGCACGATAGCAGAGCAACCCAGGCTTTCCAGTATGCGGGCGTCTTCCACCAGCTTTTGGGCTTCGGCCTCTTCGCGCGCCCTTACGGTGTAGGTGCCGAACTTGTTTATCGATTGAGGCGTCAGTCCCAGGTGCCCCATCACCGGTATCCCCGATGAGAGTATCCGGCGGATGGCCTCCGATATTTCTGCGCCCCCTTCCAGTTTAATGCAATCGGCCCCGGTCTCTTTCATCATGCGAATGGCATTATGTACAGCCTCTTTCGAGTTGCCCTGGTATGAGCCGAAGGGCAGGTCAACACAGAGCAAGGCACGTTTTACCGCTTTACGTACGCATTGGCAATGATAAATCATCTGTTCCATGGTCATCGGTAGTGTGGTTTTGTTCCCGGCCATCACGTTCGATGCCGAGTCGCCCACCAGAATCACGTCCATCCCGGCACTGTCGATAATGGAAGCCATAGAATAGTCGTAAGCCGTAAGCATGGATATTTTCTCGCCGCGTTGCTTCATCTCCAGCAATCGCTGGGTGGTCACGGCACGCATATCTTCAGAAGAATAAGTTGACATAATCGTGGTTATTATAAAGAGGGGCAAATTTACGTGATAAAAATGGATTTGCAAACAAAATCAATCCATTCGGTGCTTATAATCTTCGTAAGTGAAGCGACGGTAGGTCTCCAGACTGTTGTTCAATCGCCACAAACACAGGTCGGGGTGAGGGATTCCGTTGAACATGGTCGTCTTTACAATGGTGTAATGAATCATGTCTTCAAACACTACGCGATCGCCTATCTTCAGCGGCTCGTCGAACGACCAATCGCCCATAAAGTCACCGCTCAGGCAAGAGTTTCCGCCCAGTCGGTAGGTCGGTTTTCCTTCCACGGCTTCCTGATAAGCGCCTCGCACTGTGGGTTTGTAAGGCATCTCAAGGCAATCGGGCATGTGGCAGGTAAACGATACGTCGAGGATGGCGGTTTTTATCCCCCGGTTCTCCACTATATCCACTACCGACGATATCAATACCCCCGTTTGCCAGACAAAGGCTGCTCCCGGCTCCAGAATAATTTCGAGATGGGGATGCTTCTGCTTGAACGACTTAAGCAGGCCGATAAGATGCTCCACGTCGTAGTCTTTGCGCGTCATCAGGTGGCCGCCGCCCATGTTCAGCCATTTTATCTTGGGCAATAGGTCGCCAAACTTGGCTTCCACTTGTTTCAAGGTATTCTCGAGGGCGTACGAACTCGATTCGCACAAGGTGTGAAAATGCAAACCCTCTACGCCTTCGGGAAGGTTGTCGCCCAATTCTTCGCGGATCATGCCCAGGCGTGACCCCGGAGAAGCCGGGTTGTACAGATCGGTTTCCACCTCCGAATACTCGGGATTGATGCGCAACCCGCAAGAAATTTGATGCGGACTATCTAACGTATCTTGGTAGAAACGATTGAATTGCGACAACGAATTGAAGGTGATATGCGAGCTACACGCTTTTATTACAGGGAAATCACTCTCGGTATAGGCCGGCGAGTAGGTATGCGCCAGGCTGCCCATCTCTTCCAGCGCCAACCGGGCCTCCCAAGGCGAGCTGGCTGTCGACTGCCGGATGTACTCCTTAATAATAGGAAAGGATTTCCATAAGGCGAAGGCTTTAAACGCGAGAATAATATTCACGCCTGCCCGCTCTTTTACCGATCGGATAAGCGATAGGTTCCGCCGAAGCGCCTCTTCTTCCATCACATAAGCAGGAGAAGGGATGGTGTTAATGTCAAGCATTTTTGTTTGCAAAGTTAAAAATAAATAGTTTCCGTTCCGGGAATTATTCCGATAAAAACAGTTTTTATTATAGGAGACCAAGTTTTGCGCAATAGTCCGGTGAAGTTTTGCGCAATAGTTCAATCAAGTCTTGCGCAACAGTTGTATAAAGTTTTGCGCAATAGTTGATCATTGCTCTCTATTAGAAGCGATAATACAACCCCACTTGAAATCCTATGTAGAGGTGCTTGAGGCGGGAAGAATTTTTATCCTCCCACAACGTGAGGCCTTTATCGAGCAATACCTTATTATTAATAAGGCTGGTTTGTGCATAGCCGATGTCGGGGCCGAAAAACAGTTCCCAGCGGTCGGTCAGCTTCAATCCCGGAAGCAAACTTAGCGAATACTGCTGCGTATCAATACCGTTGAAAGTAGAAAAATAGGCCGCTTTCAGCTCTATATTAGTATTGAAGAAGGCGCCGTGCCCGATATGGGCGCCTATGCCTGCTTTCCACACCATGGTCTCTTCCTTTGGCAGATGACGGTTAAAGCCCACCCCCAACGTTCCGTAAATACGTTCGCCGCCCGCACGGAACGAGAGCGTAGTAGAGCCTAAAACATCATAATCGGCCGATACGCCCATCTCCGGCCTGTTGGTTTGGGCAGACAATCCCAACGAGAATAGCATCAGGGCAATGAGAACAGTTAGCTTATTTTTCATCATCGTCAGCATATCAAGTTGCAAAGGTACGAAAACTTCGATACTTAATTTTTATTAAAGAATGTTTTTACAATGAACTACTTTTCTATTTTGGATGTTATACCGGTACATTATACTTATTACGAAAACAATAAACTTTTATTTTAACCTTTAAAGAAAGGAGACCAATTATGAGTAACCAATTAAAAAAAGTGGACAAGAAAAAGGATTATTATCCATCAGTATTCGGCCGTTTCTACGATGACTTCTTTACCAACTTCTTCGAAGACGAACTACCTGCGGCCAATGTGAAAGAAACTAAGAAAGCCTACGAACTGGATCTCTCTGTTCCGGGATTTGACAAAGAGGATTTCTCCATCGAAATCGACAAGAATGTATTGAATATCTCGGCAGAGAAAAGTATGGAAAAAGATGACAAAGACGAAAATGAAAGAGTATGGCGGCAAGAGTTCGTTTCCTCTTCTTTCTCTCGCAGCTTTGTACTTCCCGAGAATATTGATACGGAACATATTACGGCCAAAGAAAAGTCGGGAATATTGAAAATCACCCTTCCCAAGCTCGACAAAGCTCCGGAAGATACAGTAAAGATGATTGAAATTAAATAAGAAGACTTTTCCCGGTTGTACGTATAAATAGATGGTGGAGGCGTTTCGTAATGAGCGCCTCTTTTTATTTTGCTTGAAAAATATTTCATTGTATTAGTGTAAGTTATATAAAAGCATGGCAGATTATTCATAAAAACACTTGCCTAATAAATAAATGGGTTGTATCTTTGCACCCGCGTTTGAGGCCAAGAGAGCTTGGCGGATACGCAAAAACGAGGTCTTTGAAACATTTCCATACGACGTAGTACAAGAGCGTTCTC